>CALCPB010000898.1 GCA_937897665.1 uncultured Halomicronema sp.
TTCGGCATGATTATCTGCCGCTTGGTCTAACTGGTTATTAAGCGTCAGTGGATTCAAGCCGCGCTTTTGCCGCTCGTTGTTGACCAGTTCTAAGACGCGCTGGTCAAAGCGATCGGTGTCATCGGTCAGCGCTTCTGGTGGGGTGCCGGGAGGCTCTGGCACCGGATTTGGCGTGGGCTCCGGTGTCGGTTCGGGCTCCGGCGTGGGTTCGGGCTCCGGCGTGGGTTCGGGTTCGGGTGTCGGTTCGGGTTCCGGTGTGGGGTCAGGTTCGGGCGTGGGTTCGGGCTCGGGCGTGGGCGTCGGGGGGGCCGGATCGCCCGAGAGCGATTTTACGGAGCCTTGTCCCTCGCCATAGAGTGAGCGGATGCCATTGATGTCATCGGTCAGTAAAAAAGCCGTCCCTAAACCCGAGTAGCGATTTTGAACGGAGGGGTTCATAATCGCGTCGGTTCCGGATTCGTGGGCGAGTCCCAATGCATGGCCGATTTCGTGAACGGCCACTTCGAGAAAGTCGAATGTAAACCCGGACTGGTCGGTGCCCCAGGTATCCTGGTTATCAAAAACCACAGTCGTTGCCAATTCTCCTGGCGCAGTGGTGAGATTGGCGCGTCCGAGGGTGCCCCCCGTACCGCCTAAATTTTGATGCCCAATGCGAATATCTGCTGCGTCGAGATTACTTTTGGACTTGGGCCCACTATCTTCTACCTCGACAAACTGCAGGGGCGCATACTGTGCCCACAGTGCGAAGGCTTCTTCGATCGCTGCTTTCATCTCGTCAGCGGTGATATCGCCTTTAATGCCGCCATCAAAGAGATTGGTGTAGCTATAGGTGATGGTCGTCGGGCTGCCTTGGCCGTTAGGTTGAGGCCAGCGCAGGCCAAAGGCCTTAAAGTCTGACTCGGCAACCGTACCGTCGGAGGAAAAGTTGGCTTGCGTATTGGTACAACAAGCCGAACAGCTACAAGCATTCACATGGAGACTCGGCAGCTGGGCCGCGCCAACACTGGGCCGGTTGCTCAGATTGAGCACAGCCTGGGTCAAAGTATTGTTGATCGTCATAGTGTGATTTGAGGTGCTGTCAATACGTCACTAGTCGGCAGTACTCTCTAGCTGTGCGCGAGTCGATCAAGACGGCACTATCACAGTGCCATTGTCGTCATGGCGATTTAGGACGGGACGGGCGTTAAAGCGGCAGCATTGCAACGCAGTCCGATATGGCCTGGGGGCTGAGCCTCGGGCAGCGGTTAGTCGGAGCCGATCTTTTTCCGATCGGAACGATGGCGATGACGCTCACCGGTGACCAGCGGGCCTAGGCTGAAGCTTGGGAATGGCTCAGCGTCTCATCCTAAAAAAAGGGTCAGAGGGTACTCAAGCCGTTGGGTAGCCTGCACTATCAAGTCACCTGTAGAGAATAGTGTTCAGACGAATCGGCGTTCGTAGAAAAAGACTGTCTCGCGTGGGGGGCTCCGGTTTAGCGTCGCCTGATCAACACTGTAGCGGAGCTGGCCCAAAGGGCGATGGGCCGGAGGGAGATCCCCTACCTGGCAAATGTGTACAGATAAAAGTCATGCCCACCGGCAAGGGCAATCAAGGGCTTTATTCGTTTCAGGGTGAGTCTTTTTGAGAACAGCCCAGGGAGCTTTTTCGGGCCATCGCGCGATCGCCGAGCGCTTCAATTTGGGGGCAAAAGCGTCAGGGTATCGCGGCAGTTGAAAGGTAGATGATTCTGCAAATAGACTCAGCCTCAAGCTTTGACGAAGCGATCGCTCAATTGTTCCTGAATTTTTGGAGCGCGATTGTAAATAAATGGCAATGCTGATGCGTTGGCAGGGTAAACAGCACGGGCAATAGCCTTGGCCATACCCTTGAATGCTTTGCCCGAAAAGGAGATCGTCCGCATTGCCCGATCTCATCAATTCATTGCCTCACGCTGTTGGTCGCTGGCCAAGGATTAGATCTTGGGTAAAGATTAAAGTCCGATGACCCATCGAGTTCTGAGCTTTGTCTGGCCCTCCGATTGTTTACCATCCCGACTATGTTGCGCCGCTGCCGCTGAAGCATCGCTTTCCGATGCCAAAGTTTGGTCTATTGCGCGATCGCTTATTGCAAGATGGCGTCGTGACCACCGACCAGATTTATCAGCCCGGTGCCCCGCCGCAGGCGTGGATTGAACAGGTGCACCAGCCCGAATATGTGCAGGCCTATTGCACTGGCACCCTCGATGCCAAAGCCCAGCGGCGCATCGGCTTGCCCTGGAGCCCCAACTTGGTCAAGCGCACCTGCACCGCGGTAGGGGGCACCATTCTCACGGCGAAGCTGGCGCTGCAGCACGGCATTGCCTGTAATACCGCTGGGGGCACCCACCACGCCTTTCCGGCCTATGGCTCAGGATTTTGTATATTTAATGACTTGGCGATCGCGGCGCGGCTGCTCTTGGCCCAGGGCTGGGTACAGCGACTGTTGATTTTTGAATTGGACGAGCTCAAGGGCGACGGTACAGCGTGGATCTTACGCGATGAGCACAGAAATTTTACGTTTTCGATGCATAGCG
>CALCPB010000899.1 GCA_937897665.1 uncultured Halomicronema sp.
CTCACCGCCTGTGGCACCTCTCCTGAATGAAGGCTACCGCTCATACATTAAAGCCATTCTATGGCGCGTCTATGGGTTAGATCCCCCTTAATCTCTCTTGAAAAGGGGGACATCCAGATTCAAATCGAACATAGCCTCCTTAATCAGAGGGCAGCGGCAGTGGGGGATCTGCCATTCTCGCTGCCTTCTAGAGATGTGTATGAACCGTAGCCTTGTGAAGGGAGAGGGGAGTTTGGCTCGGCAAGCCAAAGCCGAAGGTTTCCAAGTCAATTACGTCACGACATTGCTGCTAAACCCTAGCCAGATTCAGAACTGGAGTCTCCACCTCCAACTGAACCTCACCGCCCGCGGCCCCTCTCCTTGTAAAGGAGAGGTTTAGGGACATCTCGGTTCGGTGCCTCTCCTTATGAAGGAGAGGAGAGGAGAGGTTGGCTGGACCAGCCAAAACCGAGGTTTTCCCAGTCGATGTGGTTTAACTCAAGGTCTGTCTCCTCAACTTCTCTTATCGATGCATCGGCCCCAATCCGCCTACATTCACATTCCGTTTTGTCGCCGCCGCTGTTTTTACTGCGACTTTCCGATCGCGGTGGCGGGCGATCGCGCGCGGGGTGAGACGTCGCCCCGCATCCAGAACTATGTCGAAACCCTTTGTCGAGAAATTCGGGCCACGCCTTCTATCGGTGAGCCGTTGCAGACAGTCTTTTTTGGCGGGGGCACGCCCTCGCTGCTGGCAGTGGCCCAGGTAGAGCAAATTTTAGCGACGCTGACCGCTCAATTCGGACTAGCACCCACAGCGGAAATCTCGATGGAAATGGATCCGGGTACCTTTACCCGTGACGGGCTGAGATCGCTGCAGCAAGTCGGGATCAATCGCGTCAGTTTGGGCGTGCAGGCATTCAACGACGAGCAGCTCGCCGCCTGTGGCCGCACCCATTGCGTTCAAGACGTGCATCAGGCGATCGCCGATTTAACAGCGGAGCAGATGCCCGCCTGGAGCCTCGATCTGATCTCGGGTCTGCCCCATCAAACCCTATCGGACTGGACAGCGGCGCTGGAGCAGGCGATCGCCTACGCGCCGCCCCATCTCTCGGTCTACGATCTCACGGTGGAACCGGGCACCGTGTTTCACCATCGCTACCGTGCCGGGCAGTCGCCGCTGCCCAGCGATGAGCTGACCACCGAGATGTATCGCCTGGCCCAACAGCGGCTAACTCAGGCAGGCTATCAGCACTACGAAATCTCCAACTACGCCCGCCCCACCTATCAGTGCCAGCACAACCGCGTCTATTGGGAGAATCGGCCCTTTTACGGCTTCGGCATGGGGGCAGCCAGCTATCTGCACCAGCAGCGTTTTCAGCGGCCGCGCACTACCCACGCCTATGCCGCCTGGGTAGACCAGTACTGTGAAGCACACAGCACGGCAGCAAACTTGCCAGGGGCAGCGGCGACGCTGGACGATCGCTGGCTGGATCGCCTGATGATGGGGCTGCGACTGAGTGAAGGGCGCAGTTTAGACGCCTTAACCCAAGAGTTTGGTCGCGATCGGGTTGAACGTCTGCGGGACTGCCTGCGGCCTTATCAGCATAAGGGGTGGGTGATGATGACCGAGCCTCCCACCGCCGTCATCAAGTTCACCGATCCCGAAGGATTTCTGTTTTCTAATGTGGTCTTGGTCAACCTGTTTGAGACATTTGGGGAGGCCTAAAATGCCCCCTTCTGGCCAATCGCCCAAGCGCTGCCCACCGCTTTGAGCTTAGGTCTGACTGTGATCGCTCCCTCGTATCAGGTCGAGGCGGCAACCTCAATGCGGCCCGCCTCACCGCCGCCCCTGATTGATCACGGCCCGGAGTATCCGCCGTGTCGGGGTTGCGGTCATAGAGTAAAATGACACCTGGAAAATTCCTGCAGCAACTGATTTTCAGCCGCCCCTATGAGCCGGTTGAAAACCCGCCAGTTGAGTCATTTTTCCGACTCCACAGCCCTCATTCTTTATCCCTGACAGCACTATGCCCAAGGTTCTCGTATCCGACCCCATCGACCAAGCTGGCCTCGACATCTTGTCGCAAGTCGCCCAGGTTGATGTTCAGACCAAACTACCACCCGAAGAGCTGGTCAAGATTGTGGGTGAATACGATGCCCTCATGATTCGCTCGGGCACTAAGGTCACCAAAGAGGTGATTGAAGCCGGTCAAAACCTCAAAATTATTGGCCGAGCGGGGGTCGGCGTTGACAATGTGGATGTGCCCGCCGCCACCCGCCGTGGCATCGTCGTGGTGAATTCGCCAGAGGGCAATACCATCGCAGCGGCTGAGCATGCCCTGGCGATGATGCTATCGCTGTCGCGCTACATTCCCGTCGCTGATAAGTCGGTTAAAGAGGGCAACTGGAACCGCAAAGCCTTTACCGGCGTGGAAGTCTACAAAAAGACCCTCGGCGTCGTGGGCTTGGGCAAAATTGGCTCCCACGTCGCGACGGTGGCGCGAGCCATGGGCATGAAGCTCTTGGCCTATGACCCCTTTATTTCCGTTGACCGAGCGGAGAAGCTGGGCTGTCGCCTGGTCGATATTGATTTGCTGTTTCGCGAAGCCGATTACATTACGCTGCACCTGCCCAAAACGCCCGAAACAACCAATATTGTCAACGCTAAAACCCTGGCAGCAATGAAGCCCACCGCCCGCCTGATCAACTGTGCGCGGGGCGGCATTATTGACGAAGTGGCGTTAGCTCAGGCTCTCAGCGAAGATGAAATCGCCGGGGCGGCGTTAGACGTGTATGCCGAAGAGCCGTTGGGGGAGTCGCCGCTGCGAGCCTTAGATCGCAAGATCATTCTCACGCCGCACTTGGGCGCATCAACCGAAGAGGCTCAGGTGATTGTTGCTACCGACGTGGCGGAACAGATTCGCGATGTGCTGCTGGGACTCCCGGCGCGATCGGCGGTCAACATTCCTGGTTTGCGGGCGGAAGTCATGGAGCAGATGCGGCCCTATCTGCAACTCGCCGAAACGCTGGGCAATTTAGTGGGACAGCTCGCCGGGGGCCGGGTCGAGTCGCTCAACGTACAGATGCAGGGCGAGCTAGCGCAGAAAGATAGCCAACCGGTGGTAATTGCCGCGCTGAAAGGATTGTTATCCCACGCGCTGCAAGAGCGCGTGAATTATGTGAACGCCAATATTGAGGCCAAAGAGCGCGGCATTCACGTGATTGAAACTCGCGACACCGACATTAAGGACTACACCGGTTCCCTACGGCTGACGGCCATGGGCTCCCTGGGCGAGCATTCGGTCAGCGGGGTGCTGTTGGGCGGTAGCGAAATTCGGGTCACCGATATCGATGAGTTTCCGATCAACGTGCCGCCGACCGATCACATGCTGTTCACGCTGCACCGGGATATGCCGGGCATCATCGGCAAGATTGGGTCACTGCTCGGCAGCTTCAACGTCAACATTGCCAGCATGCAGGTGGGGCGCAAGATTGTGCGCGGGGATGCAGTGATGGTGTTGAGTATTGATGACCCACTGCCGGAAGGCATTTTGGATGAAATCACCAAGGTGCCGGGCATTCGAGATGCCTATACTGTGGATCTGTAAGGGCATGGATTGAGGAAGAATCGGTCGGGCGATCGCTGCTGTTTGGAGATAGGCGAGCACTTTGGTTAATAGCTGGTGGGAGATTCAGGTTCTGTGTGATCCGGCTTTGGAGGATACCGTTTTTTGGCGGTTTGAGACCTTCGGCGGTCACGGTACAGTCAGTCAGCGGCGCAACAAACAGCGACAGGTACAAGCCTATTTTCCCCAAGTCGATTTTGAGCTGCTAGATGTCGCCGCGATGGCCCTGCGCATTCGCCAAGATGCCCTCTGCGCTCAGCTCCCTAATCCCAAGACGACCTGGCAGCTGATCGAAGACGAAGACTGGGCCAAAAGCTGGAAAGATCACTGGTCGCCCCAGCCAATTGGCGATCGCTTCCTCATTAATCCAGCTTGGCTACCCGTGCCCGCCGAAACAGAGCGGCTCGTGCTGCAGCTCGACCCTGGCGCGGCCTTTGGCACCGGCACCCATGCCACTACCCAGCTCTGCTTAGAATCGTTAGAGATGCGCGTCGGCAGCGATGACGCCAGTCGCGTGGTCGCCGACATTGGCTGTGGCTCAGGCATCCTGTCGATTGGGGCACTACTGCTGGGGGTCACGCGCTCCTATGCGGTCGATGTGGATACGCTGGCGGTGCAGGCCACAGCCGAAAACGCCGCCCTCAATCAGCTCACCGCCAACGATATCAACGTGCAGCAGGGCAGCCTCGAAACGCTGATGGCAACGCTATCAGAGCCGGTTGATGGCATTCTCTGCAATATTTTGGCAGAGGTGATTGTTGACCTGATTCCGCAGCTGGGAGAAATTGCCCATCCGCAGACCTGGGGCATTCTCAGTGGCATTTTGCTAGAGCAGTCGAAGCTGGTGGCCGACACCCTAGAACAGCATGGCTGGGTCGTGGCGACGCTCTGGCGACGTCAGGAATGGTGCTGTCTCAACATCAGGCGGGCGGTATGAGGCTTGCTACTGTTGCGGCGCAAATCGGTTTTGTAGTGAAGGTCATCGGGCTCTCGACCCTGATTGCGATCGCGTTTAAAACCCTCGCGCCGCGCCTGTCGATTCCGGCCACCAACGCCGTCAGTTTGGCACTGGTGCTCACCCCTTCCCTGCTGTTAGGGGCCTTTTTGGTCTGGCAACTGGGGATAACAAATACCCATTCTCAGTGAGCAGACTCCCGAGACCATCCTAGAAACGCTGGGGAACTCAGGAGGCGGGGGCTAGCGTTGTCGTCTTTGTTCTAGAGAGCTGGTGTAGCTATGTCGATCCA
>CALCPB010000900.1 GCA_937897665.1 uncultured Halomicronema sp.
GAGACTGCAACCTCGCAACACAGATGGTCTATCCTTAGATTCGGCCCGGCGACTTTTTGACGCCGAAGCTGAGGCGCTTTATGTGTTGGGCAGCCACAGTCAGATTCCTCGTCTTCTCGCTCACTTCGAAGAAGACGAGCACTTTTATCTGGCACAAGAATTTGTTGAAGGCCCGTTGCTAAGTGAAGAAATTTACATCGGTAACCGGCTCTCTGAAGCCAAAACTGTTGAGATGCTACAGGACATCCTCACAACTTTGTGTGCTGTCCACGATCGCCAGGTGATTCACCGCGACATCAAGCCCTCCAACCTGATTCGTCGAAAAGCTGATCACAAAATCGTGCTGATCGACTTCGGTGCCGTCAAGCAAATCAGTCATCAGCTGATTCAGCCTCACGATCTGCACAGCATGACCGTCGCCATCGGCTCATTGGGTTATATGCCCAATGAGCAGCTAGCGGGCCACCCTTGCCTCAGCAGCGACGTTTATGCCGTGGGTATGTTAGCACTGCAGGCGCTGACCGGGCTCGACCCCAAACGGCTGCCCCGTGACCCGCGCACCAGTGAGCTGATGTGGCGAGAGCTAGCGGCGGTGCGGCCCGAGTTGGCCCAAGTGTTAGATACGATGGTGCGCTATGACCATCGCCAGCGTTATGCCAATGCCAGCGAAGCATTGAACGCGCTCAAGCAAGCGGTTTCGCCATCAGCACCCACCTTCATTCCGCCGCTTGAACTAAGCTCCCAGGCCTTAGAGGCCCATGTCGCCTGGTTAGAACGGGCAGATGAACTGTTTGAGCAGAGTCGCTTTCACGATGCGGCCCGCTGCTATGAAAAAGTGGTCAAGGTGCAGCCCAACGCCACCACCGCCTGGTTTAAGCTCGGCATGGCTTTGGAGAATATCGAGCAACACGCCCTGGCTGTGCGCGCCTATAAAACCGTCACCCAGCGCCAGCGCGAAGATTATTTGGCCTGGCTGAAGCTGGGTAAAGCCCTAGAGCGGTGCGACAACTATGAAGAGGCCCTCGCTGCCTACGATGAAGTGCTCCAACTGCAGCCGAAAAACTATTGGGCCTGGGCCGATCGCGGGCAGCTATTAGAACAGCTAGAGCGGGTTGAGGAGGCGCTGGCCGCCTATGATCGCGCCCTCGAGCTCAAGCCCAATTTTCAGTTGGCGCAAGACCACCGCAAACGGCTATTGGTGGCGCTGAAGCGGGTCGATCAGCTCTATACACTGCAGCATTACGACGACGCGATCGCGGCCTGTGATCAAGCCCTTGAGGAGACTCCCGAAGACGCTACTCTCTGGCTCATGCGCGGTATGGCGTTAGAAAATCAACAGCAGCTCGCAGAAGCGGCGATCGCTTACAACACAGTGATCAGCCTACAGGCCAATGACCATGTGGCCTGGTTTCGTTTAGGCACGGTGCTCGAAGAGCTGGGCGTCCTCAAGCGGGCAGCCAAAGCCTATGGCAACGTCACTCGCTTACAGCCCCAAAACCACTGGGCTTGGTATCAGCACGGTCGCCTGCTCGAACAGCTCAACCGCCATCGTGAGGCGATCACCGCTTACCACCAGGCAAGCCAGCTGCAGCCAGAATTTGCCCCGGCCCAAGCAGCCCATCAGCGCTTAGTTGGCCAAACCTTGGCAGATCAGCCCCCAGCGGCTCCGGCGCTATCGCCATCTGGACGATAGACATTCGCGGAAAGTTGTGACCGGGACTGAAGCCGACAAGTTATAGTGTGAAGAACTGTCAAGAACGGCAGTCGTGACATGCTGGACTTTGCCCTATGCCTCGGTCTTCTTCCTCTGCTGAGTCTTCTTCAAAAGAAGATGTGAATGGTCAAAATGGCCATGTTCCCGCCTCGGCGAATCAGGACGATGACATCATCAGAGTTCGCGGCGCGCGCCAGCACAACCTCAAAAATGTTGATCTAGAGCTGCCCCGCAACCGGCTGATTGTCTTCACCGGCGTTTCGGGTTCGGGTAAATCTTCCCTGGCGTTTGACACCATTTTTGCCGAAGGCCAGCGGCGCTATGTGGAATCCCTTAGTGCCTACGCCCGTCAGTTTTTAGGCCAGGTTGACAAGCCCGATGTCGATGCGATCGAGGGGCTGAGTCCAGCCATTTCCATCGATCAGAAATCCACTTCGCACAACCCGCGATCAACCGTCGGCACCGTTACCGAGATTTACGACTATTTGCGGCTGCTGTTTGGTCGGGCGGGCGAACCCCACTGTCCGCAATGTGATCGCTCCATTGCACCCCAATCCCTCGATCAAATGCTGGATCTGGTGATGGCCCTGCCCGACCGCACTCGATTTCAGATTTTGGCTCCGGTGGTGCGCGGCAAAAAAGGCACTCACCAAAAGCTGCTCTCCGCCTTAGCTGCTGAGGGCTTTGTGCGGGTGCGCATCAACGGTGATATTCGCGACCTCAACGACAACATTGAGCTGAACAAAACCCACGCCCACACCATTGAGGTCGTTGTAGATCGGCTGGTTAAAAAAGATGATTTACAAGAGCGTCTAGCGGACTCCTTAACCACTTGTTTAAAGCGATCGGACGGCATCGCCGTGATTGATATCCTGGCCGAACGTCCAGCTCAGAGTGAGAATAAGGTCGTTCCCATCAATTCGAAGCAGACTCAGGGCTTGCCTGACCGGCTTCCCACTGCCTCCGAAAAAGGCGGCACCTACGCCACAGAGACTGAACCGGCAGCTGACGCCATACCGAAGGAGCTGGTCTTTTCCGAAAACTTCGCCTGCCCTGAACACGGCGCCGTGATGGAAGAGCTTTCACCCCGCCTGTTTTCTTTCAACTCGCCCTACGGCGCTTGCCCCCACTGTCATGGCTTGGGCAGCCTGCGGACCTTTACCGCTGAGCTGGTGGTGCCTGACCCCACATTGCCGGTTTATGCGGCGATCGCCCCCTGGTCCGAAAAAGACAATACCTACTACTTTTCACTGCTCTACAGTGTTGGGCAGGCCTTTGGGTTTGAAATCCAGGATCGCTGGGAAACCCTCACTGCCGACCAACAGCACACCATCCTGCACGGTTCAAGCGAAAAGATTTACATCGAAACCGACTCTCGCTATCGCGATAAAAAAGGCTACTACCGCACGTTTGAAGGCGTGCTACCGATGCTAGAACGACAATATCGAGAGGCCTCCTCAGAAAGCTATAAGCAAAAACTCGAAAAGTACCTGATCGATCAGCCCTGTGAAGTCTGCCACGGGGCCCGACTCAAGCCGGAGTCCCTCTCGGTACGCATCGGCCCTTACTCCATCAACGATTTGACGGGCGTGTCCATTCGCGAATGCCTGAATCGCATTCAGCGACTCATGGGGGCCGACGGTGAAGCCCCACTGCTCTCGGCGCGGCAGCGACAAATTGGTGATTTGGTGCTGCGTGAGATTCGCGCTCGCCTGCAGTTCATGTTAGATGTCGGGTTAGATTATCTGACCCTGCATCGTACTGCCATGACCCTCTCGGGCGGCGAAGCCCAGCGCATTCGTCTGGCCACCCAAATTGGCTCAGGGCTGACGGGCGTCCTTTACGTGTTGGACGAGCCCAGCATCGGCCTGCACCAGCGCGACAACGATCGCCTGCTCAACACGCTGCATCACCTACGCGACATTGGTAACACCCTCATCGTGGTCGAGCATGACGAAGACACCATTCGCGCGGCTGACCATCTGGTGGATATTGGCCCGGGGGCTGGGGTTCACGGCGGTCGTATCGTCGCTGAAGGTGATTTGCCAACGCTTTTAGAGGCTGAGGATTCGCTCACAGGGGCCTACCTGTCAGGGCGACAGTCGATTCCTACCCCGAGCGAACGGCGTCCGGGCAACAAGCGATCGCTGAAACTGATCAACGCCCACCGCAATAATCTAAAAAATGTCGATGTCGAGATTCCCCTTGGCAAGCTGGTCTGTATCACCGGCGTGTCGGGCTCGGGCAAATCCACCTTGGTGAACGATCTTTTGCATCGGGCCCTGATGCATAACTTTGGCAGCAAAATTCCCTTTCCCAATCAGTTAGAGAAAATTGTCGGTCTCAAATCCATCGATAAGGCGATCGTCATCGATCAGTCGCCCATTGGTCGCACGCCCCGCTCTAACCCCGCTACTTATACCGGTGTGTTTGACGTGATTCGGGAGTTATTTACCACCACGGTTGAAGCCAAAGCGCGGGGCTACAAAGCCGGTCAGTTTTCTTTCAACGTCAAGGGAGGGCGCTGTGAAGCCTGCAGCGGCCAGGGAGTTAACGTGATTGAGATGAATTTTCTCCCCGATGTTTATGTGCAGTGTGAAGTCTGCAAAGGGGCCCGCTATAACCGCGAAACTTTACAGGTGAAGTACAAAGGCAAAACCATTGCCGATGTGCTGGGCATGACCGCTGAAGAAGCCCTAGATTTCTATCAAAATATTCCCAAAGCCGCGACCCGCCTGCAAACCATGGTGGATGGCGGGCGCGGCTATGTGCGCTTGGGCCAAACTGCACCAACGCTCTCGGGCGGTGAGGCCCAACGGATGAAACTCGCCTCTGAACTAGCCCGACGGGCCACCGGCAAGACTCTGTACCTGATTGATGAGCCCACCACGGGTCTGTCTTTCTATGATGTTCACAAATTGTTGGATGTCGTGC
>CALCPB010000901.1 GCA_937897665.1 uncultured Halomicronema sp.
AGGCAACCCCAGCTCTGGAATTTTTGACTTTGCCGAGCAGATCGCGATCGACTTGATCGTGATTCCATCCAGTGGCCGGACTGGCATCTCCCGATTTTTCTTGGGCTCTGTCGCCGAAAGGGTGGTGCGGTTTGCGAAATGTCCGGTGTTAGTCGTGCGAGGATAAACGGCTTTACGGTTCCTTCGCGGTAACGTATGGAGTTTTTGGATAGTTGCTATCGACGGAGGCTTTTGTCGCTCTCGTTGGGGATTCCTAAGATCAAGACATCGAGAAATTAATTGTTTTGATCAAGGAGGGACCGTATGTTTTGGTTATCCACAGCGAATGTATCTACTGAGCTAGCGCCTCTGGCCGCGAACACTCGCCCCTGGGCCGTCTTGGTGAAAATGTGGCGTTTTTGCAACTTTTACGGCGAATATCGGGCAACACCCCCGAGTTTGCGTCGCCAGTTTGTGATTGAGCTAGAGCATCGTCAGCAAGAAGTTGGGAGCACCGCCCCGGTGTGCTGCCAAGATTAGTGACCTGGCACGGGCGATCGCCCGCTGATCAAAAGCTGACATCAGCTAGTTTTGGGTGTTTGTTTGCCGGCCGCAGCGTCAGCGGGCATAACCACGGACCTGCAGAGACCATTGTGAACGTCGGAACTGGTGTCTCCATGACAGCTTCTACCAGGCGGGAGCAGGCGGGCGATCGCCCTCAACATCTGGCATCTCCAGGTCTGACTTGGCGACAGATGCCTGAGCGGCAGTCGAGATCGATAGTGGTTTACGCGCCGTACTCAACTGATTGAGCCAAAATACATCCTGGGTGCGCACTGCCTCAAATCTGGCGTAGCCCAGCCAGGCATCCAGATTGCCCTGACCATAGGCTCGGATGAAGGGCTCCTCAAAAATGGTGTTGAGCCAATCGATTGATCGCAGTGTGTGTTGATTGCCGTCCAATACTAATAGCTGTCCACCGGGACTCAAGACCCGCCAGCTCTCTTGCAAAATTGTTTTCGCGACGATGGGTGGTGTTTCGTGAAATAGCAGCGTGGCACACACAACGTCAAAAGACTCCGCTGGCAGTCCCGTTGCCATCACGTTGCCATGACGGAATGTGAGGTCGAGTGATTCGGCCCGTGCCTTGTGATCAGCTACGACGAGCATCTGCGGTGACAAATCTAGTCCCACCACCTCAGCCTGCGGAAACTGACGCTTCAGCAGGCGCGTCGTGGTGCCTGTGCCGCAGCCCAAATCTAAGATGCGTCGGGGTTGGCCCTGAATGGCCTTGACTAAGCTTTCGCGCACCCAGGTTTCGCCCGGTGGCAATACATACTGGGTGATCGGGTCGTAGGTAATGGCGGCATCAATATTGAGATAGCCGTTTTGAATGCCGTGAAAATTGCTGTGCTGATAGTAGTCGGGGTAGGTCACTTGGGGATTGGCAATCGCGGCGATCGCCGCCTCCCAATCAATGCTGTTGCGAAATTCGAGGAGCGCTTCCCGATCAATTAGCTGCCCAAAGAGAGGCGCTAAAAATTGCTCAAATATGGTTTTGGACTGAGTTTCCATCGGCATGCTAGTTGGCTACTGGGGCAGAGATGATCGCCCCCTTAATTTAACCGCTGAGTAGAAAGATAGCTGCCGCGAGTGGGCGATCGCCTCCCTCTGAATGCTGAGTCAGGCCAGCCAACCCTCAATTACGGGCAGAACCTTTCAAGCTGTCAATTTTTGTTGATGGGTCGGAGCGCTCGGCAAACATCAGCGGCGATCGCAGCATGTAGATCGCTGTGTTGATTAGCACATCTCGGTGTAAGAGCATATGCTGATCTTTTAAAGAACACCCTGATAAAGGTATTTTTTTTATGAAGGAGTAAGCGCTTGTTCAGATGGAATGGGAGTGCAACCCAAGATGCTTCGACAATTGCTCGCTGGCACATTGCTGACGACTGCGGCCCTGCTGCTCTCCGCCGAAGGTGGCACCGCCGGGAGCTTGCAGCTCGGAGAATCAATTTTGATCCGGTCTGACAACGGTTCGCGACCGATCAAAGATGACGCCCCCTTAGGCGATGCGGCAGACTCCTTTTTGCTCAGTCCCGGTGAGTCCTTTACCGTCGGTATTGGCAGTTCTTTTTTCTCGTTCGCCGACTTTCCTGAGGGGCGTGAGCAAGTGGAATTTTTGCTAGAGGTCAATCCGGGCGATAGCTTTCTCAGTTTGAATCTGCCGGGCGGCTTTAACCTCACCACTGACCAAAAAGAAACCGTTGTCGTTTCAGTTAGTGAGGGCGACGCTCTAAGTATTGCCTATGGCTACGACGCTGAAGCTGATACCTTTGCGTTTACCCGATTCACTTTGGCAGCCGTTAACGAAGGGAGCATTCCCAGATTTATTGAGTCAGAAACTGCCATTTCAGAGCCTTCAATGCTGATCGCGACCGGCGTCATCATGCTGACTTTCCTGGCCAAAAAACTAGACTAGCGCCAGTTCGGGTCAAGCCAAACCCTGTTTCTTTCCCTTCTCGGCAGGGGCCAATACCCGTTCTACGAATTACAGCTACACAGACAAGTCGGCTTCGACTCCGCTCAGCCGACGTTCCTTGAGCGGAGCCGTTGGCGTAGCCTTCCCGTAGGGAAT
>CALCPB010000902.1 GCA_937897665.1 uncultured Halomicronema sp.
AGTTGGACTTCTAAAAATGCCTGGTTTTGCTAATTCTCTAGCAGCAAATTGCGCATCGTTTGATAGCTCCAGTAGCTGGCTGCACAAACGAATAGAGCCGTCCCCCCCAACAGCACTCGCGCCCAAAAGTTACCAAGTTTGAATTGACTGTTTCTTGCCTGAGCAGCAACAGTTTTATCCTCTGGCGGCGATTGTTTAAATAATCGCTGCCAAAGATTGTCACTTGGATTCTCAACAGAAGAATTACTGGGCATAGTGCTAAGCAGTGAAGAGCAGGAAAGCCGAACCAAGTCAAAGGAAAGCAGGTGACCCTACAGACAATCTAATAAGAACAACACACAGTCTGTGGCCCACATAGCCCTAGAAAATTAATTTTCAACGGGAGATATTAGGCCTATTGTGAGACCACAGTGAAATTGCTGAAATGCCGATGTGGAGTGGCCTGAAGGTTTCTATTTGTTCTACACCAATAAGTCTAGTGATTGTGCTTTCAGCCTTCCCCCAAGGTAGCTAACACTAACGAGCAAAAAAAAGAAGCCTGAGCTACAAATGGTAACTGCCATAGTATTAGGCAATCATAGGATTTCTACCAGCACTGACCTGTATTACCTAGCGGTAACAGTCCATGTATAAATACGGAGAAAGAACGTTCGGCAAAGATCATGAGATTAGATAAGTAGCAGCTACTTCATGCCTGATGAGGCACTGAAACAGTCTGCTTCCATACACTTTGCAATCTGTCGATCTCATTCACGATGTGAACTGTCAGGCTGATAAAATTGGAGTATTGTAGTCGCGCTTAGAAATTAGTTTTCCGGCTTAATATAGCCGCCTTCTCACTTTTTAGAGAGAATATTGGGAATCACCATTCCTCATAGTCGTGAAAAATATTTTATTTTCTGAAAACAAAAATTCAGACAAAAATTAGTGAACCTTTTGTTCACTGACGGCTTTTAGGCGAGAGAGTGGGGTTGAGTATTGCCAAAACCTGAGACTCATTTTGAGCCATCGCTCCAAGCAAGAACGTGAGGCTATTGGGAGAGTCTGGATTCCCCTTGACTGGGGGTGAAAATCAGGAGGTCGATTTGCAGAAAACTGAGCAAAGCCTAGCCTGAGAAAGGCTGCGATTATTGACCCAGCCTGCTTTAATACCAGTTCGGGTTAAGCCATCCCCCGCCTTGGGCAACCGCCCCAGAGGAGATGATCACCTCAACCGGCGGGTAAACGTGCCTGATGCCCTGATCCCGTACTCAGTTTTGTTTTCACATACCCCTGTGATGTGACCTCGTTCGCGTCACCTAAGGTGAATCTGATCGCGGCTTAGTTCTTCGTAAGGCTGATTTTGAAGACCGGCTCACATCGGCAAAAAAAATGAGATCGCGATCGCATTCATTCCCGCGCCACATTTCACCCAGGACGTACCGCCACCGTCATCAAGCTGCGCCCGAATCCTTGGTGAATAAGACCAATACCGTTTTGACCATCAGTTTGATGTCGTAGAGTAGGCTCCAGTTTTCCTGATAACGCATATCGAGGCGAATCACGTCCTCAAACTTTTTAATGCTCGATCGCCCGCTGACCTGCCATTCTCCGGTAAGGCCAGGCTTCACGTTGAGTCGTTGCCAAGCCGGCACCTCGTATTCCGCAATTTCCGCTGGCGTGGGGGGACGCGTTCCCACTAGGCTCATTTCGCCCTTCAGCACGTTCCAGAACTGCGGAAACTCATCCAGACTCGTCTTGCGCAAAAACCGCCCGACACGGGTGACTCGGGGGTCACGCTCGTTTTTAAAGAGAGGGCCTTCGACTTCGTTTTTAACTCTGTTTTTGAGGGCTTCGGCATTCACGACCATCGAGCGAAACTTCCAAATGCGAAACCGACGGCCCATCCAAGAACATCGCACCTGACTAAATAGAATCGGCCCCGGATCATCTACCCAAATGGCGATCGCGATCGGGAGCAGTAGGGTCGCTGTGATTGTTAGTCCGGTTAACCCACCAACAATATCCATCGCTCGCTTGGCTTTAGAAGTCACTGATGGGTGGGTTGCGATCATCCGGCGTTCTATCATTGGCCGGGTGGGCAAATGCGTCTCTTTAGGCGCTTGTTGCGCGATGGTAAACACTTTGTCGAGATCGGTCATGCTCAGCACCAACATGACCTGCGATCCCACCTGCCGCAGCAGCAGCTCAGTTTGATGATCATGGCAAAGCCGACGACAGATCACGAGCGAGCCTAAGCCGCTGCTGTCTAAAAAGGTCGTGTCGCTGAAATCTAACGTCAGGCGCTCTAAACCAGTCGGATGTTGCGTAAAAATTTGATGGCAAAGGCCCTGAAAATCGACGGCTTCATCAACGGTTAGCGTCGGCGGCATGTAGATCGTACAGGCACCATTGGCAAAGCTCGTTCTGATAGGGGGCGGGTTTGAATTTAATTGCATACCAGTAATCGTTGCGATACAAAATTACCGATGAAAACTTGCGGTGATAAAACAGGACAACTAGCCAAAGCAGTGATTTAGAAAGTGTTTAGAGATTTCAGATTAACGGTGAGCGATGCCCACTCAGACAAATTTAGTATTCAGAGGAAATTGATCCTGAATTTAGGATCCACCCCATTTATTCGTACATCAAATTGCTTCAAGTTCAGGACTTTCGTTTACAGAATGCCCAGAAAAGGCGAGAAGTCTTGCCGTTCTTGGCCGCTTTTTTGAAGTTCATGCCGACCCGCTCGCTGCCGCAGCAGTCTCTCGACATGACCATACTTAGCACAAAGCCAGAATAATTCTGAGGGGGCGATTGCGAGTGCAGGCAAGGAAATTTCTTACCCAGCCAATACCCACAGCGGCAGGGTTGATTGATACCTGATAGCGGTGAGCTTCGGGGCTCTGGCTCAACGCGCCCTCATCGTGCCGATATATTCTTGCTCAGAAATCGCCTAAGCTAAGGCTGTCATCATTATTTAGCGACTGAGTCCTGATGCTGAAAGCGGTTCAGCCGCTTAATAGGTTTACGGAGCGGGAGCGGTAAGCCCGTGCTGTCAGGCTTTCGAGCCTAATTGATGACGCACCCTAATTGCCTACCGTTTTTTGTTGGTCTCCTTGAATTGCCTATGACCCTTTCTACGACTCGCCGTGCGTCTGCTGAAACCGCTCATCTTGCCCCCGGAGTTTACATCTTGGGGGCGGGGCCGGGTGATCCTGACTTGATTACTGTACGGGGGCAAAGGCTGTTAGAGCAAGCCGATGTGGTGGTTTACGCCAACTCCCTTGTACCCCAACAGGTGCTCGACTGGACTCGACCCGATGCCGAAAAAGTGGGCACAGCTAACTTGACGCTAGAGACCATCCTGCCGCTGATGATCGATCGCGTCACGGCAGGTAAGTCAGTGGTCAGGCTCCATTCGGGTGATCCGAGTTTGTATAGTGCCATTCACGAACAGATGCAGGCGCTGGCGATCGCCGCCATTCCCTTTGAGGTGATTCCTGGCATTAGTGCGTTTCAAGCGGCAGCGGCAAAACTCAATGCGGAACTGACGATTCCGGGCCTAGTGCAGTCGATCATTTTGACCCGCATTAGCGGTCGCACCCAGGTGCCTGACACCGAAGAACTCTCATCTTTAGCGGCCCACAAAACCAGTCTGTGCCTCTATCTCAGCGCTCGCCATGTGGCTGAGTCTCAGACGCTGCTGCTGCAACATTATGCGCCAGAAACACCCGTCGCTATTTGCTTTCGAGTCGGCTGGCCCGATGAGCAAATTTGGGTTGCGCCACTGACGGAAATGACCGCCATCACCCAGCGAGAAAATCTCATTCGCACCACGCTCTACATCGTGAGTCCAGCGCTGCAGGGGGCCGAGGTGCGATCGCGACTTTACAACCCTGACCACACTCACCTCTTTCGGCCCCAAAATACCTAACGTAGCCCTGACAACAACCGGGATTGCAGATAACATCCTCTGGTTTCATCAAAGGACTCAGCCACTAAATGATGACAACCTCTAGGCCACACCGGCTAGCTTCATGCGGCTCAAAAAGGCCTTAAGGCGATCGCTTTGGGGGGCCGTAATCACGTCATAGGCTTTGCCGTCTTCTTCGACCAAGCCCTGATTGAGAAAAATCACGCGATTGGCAACGTCGCGAGCAAACTGCATTTCGTGGGTCACGATCGCCATCGTCATGCCTTCTTCAGCCAGTTGCTTCATCACCTCTAGCACTTCACCCACTAGTTCAGGATCTAGAGCGCTGGTGGGCTCGTCAAACAGAATGATGTCAGGTTCCATACACAGGGCTCGGGCGATCGCGACGCGCTGCTTTTGCCCACCAGAGAGCTGGTCGGGATAGGCGTGTCCCTTTTCTACTAGGCCGACTTTGGCTAGAAAATGGCTGGCCAGTTCACGGCTCTCAGCTTTACCTTTGCCTAAGACCTTTTGCGGTGCCAAGGTGAGATTTTCGAGCACCGTAATGTGGGGAAACAAATTGAACTGTTGAAACACCATGCCCACCTGCGCCCGCAGCCGCTGTAGCTGCTTGCGAGACAGGTCAGGTTTTGAGAGATCCATCCCATTAACGATGAGCTCGCCGTCATTGATGGTTTCTAGCCGGTTAAAGCATCTCAGCAGCGTGCTTTTGCCGCAGCCTGACGCCCCGATAATTGCGACCACTTCACCGGCAAAAATTTCTCCACTGAGACCTTTAAGCACCTCTAGAGGGCCATAGCTTTTACGAAGTTTGCGAAAGGCAATTGCAGACGGGGAATCAGGCATGGTAGCGGGGCCGGTTCTGTAATGGTTGCGTCATATGAAAAATATTCGAAAGCCTATCATCGTTAGGCCTGCAGTATCGTATCGTGAATGTCTAGATTGTGGTGAAAGGAAGTTTAAGGATGACGATTAAACGATCAGTATTTTTACGAAACATTACCCTCGGCGTGAGTGCGTCTCTCGTTTTGGCCGCCTGTGGTGGGGCCGATACGGCAGATACCGCTGAGGAAGCCACTACGGACGAGGCCGCCACGACAGAAGAAACCGTCGGTGTGTTGAAAGTCGCTACCGAGCCCGCTTTCCCGCCGTTTGAGTTTCAGAATGACGATGGCGAACTAGATGGGTTTGACATTGATTTGATGACTGCCATTGGCGAAACCGCTGGGTTAGAAGTGCAGTTTGAGTCGCTGCCCTTTGACGGCATCATCCCAGCCTTACAGGCGGGTACCGTTGATGCTGCGATTAGCGGCATGACGATTACCGAAGAACGCCTTCAAACGGTGGACTTCTCTCGGCCTTACATCAAAGCAGGGCTAGCGATCGCGGTACAAGCCGATAACGCTGAGGTGGCCGGACTCGATGATCTTGAAGATAAGAAAATCGCGGTACAAATCGGCACTACTGGGGCTGACCAAGCGGCAGAAATCCCTGGAGCAGAAATCAGCACCTTCGATTCGGCGCCGTTGGCGCTGCAGGAACTGGCAAATGGCAACGTTGATGCCGTGATCAATGATGCACCGGTCACTCTAGACGCGATCGCCTCTGGCAATATCGACGGCTTGAAAGTCGTCGGCGAATTGCTCACGACTGAGTTTTATGGCATCGCGATGCCCAAAGATTCAGAAAATGTCGAGGTCGTCAACGATGCTCTCATGACCATGATGGAAGACGGCACCTATGCCGAAATCTATCAAAAGTGGTTTGGTGAAGAGCCTCCCGAACTGCCGGAATCCGCGTTCTAGGGAAATCAACGCTCTAGTGGCTACCACCACCGGGCTCGACTGCCTCCGGTGGTGGTAGCTGGCTCACCTGGGATGTGGGCAATCATCGGTAAAAGGG
>CALCPB010000903.1 GCA_937897665.1 uncultured Halomicronema sp.
CTTCCCGTTGCGTCTGGACCTCTTCGAGCAGACTCTGGAGGGAGTCGCTGCGGCTCACGAGGCGGGCGTGATCCACCGCGACCTCAAGCCCGAAAACGTCCTCGTCCGACAGGACGGCGGCGTGCGGGTGGCAACAGCCAACCCCGTCGCGATCGCTCCGCACAAGGCGAACATCCCCCAAGCAGTGGACTGGCGCAGTTGAACCATTTTTCTTCCGTAACTCTGCAGGGAGGCTAAAGGCTGGGTTCATCTTAAAAAAGAGGTCTCTGCGAAGGGATACACAGCGAACCATCAGACGACTGACCAACATCCAGTTTTAGTGGTGAAGCGATAGAGAATTGAGCAAAAAGAGCGGTAATAAGCCGAATTTTGGTCAGTTTATGTGGCTATTTAGCCATCGGCTTAATAAAGATATCTTAGCAACTTCGAGCTGGGCAATCGCCAGTTTTAATCAGCGCTTTGAGCGGGGCAATCCGAGCTCATCCACTATGATTTGCCGCCTACGATTTGTCGGCAAGCAGGCCCAGGCAGCCAGGGATGAACGGACAACTAAATACTCTCTAATCAGATTTTTTGTACTGAGATATGCAGTGGGCTTATACCCTCAGCACTTAGGGCCTCTCCCAGATGCTGATTAGGGTCAACGAAAGTGAATGATTTTAGGAATAATTACTTACACTAAGAAAGCTGCTGGAGTCAAGATCCGGTTTGCATCACTTTATTACGGCTCAACATGCTAATAAATCTTAAGAAATACTAGAAACCTCACCGGCAGCGAATCAGAGCGCAGGTAAACGTCATAAAATAATTTACGATTCAACATTAATGTACAAAAATTATTCGCACGGCTAGATTTACTTATTGCTCGATAAAGAGTCTGTCGATTAATTAAGCGTTCGTTGGGAGTAGCAGTCGCTTTGGAAAGTACGAAAGAAAAGATTTTGGTGGTCGACGATGAAGCGAGTATTCGCCGGATTCTAGAAACTCGCTTGTCGATGATCGGCTATGACGTGGTGACTGCTGCCGATGGCGAAGAGGCGATCGAAACGTTCCACACGTCTTGCCCTGACTTGGTTGTGCTCGATGTGATGATGCCCAAGCTCGATGGCTATGGTGTCTGTCAAGAGCTGCGCAAAGAGTCCGATATTCCCATCATTATGCTGACGGCCTTAGGGGACGTGGCCGATCGCATCACCGGCTTAGAGCTGGGTGCCGATGACTATGTGGTTAAGCCGTTTTCGCCAAAAGAGCTCGAAGCTCGCATTCGTTCCGTGCTGAGACGGGTTGATAAAAGTCAGGCCACGGGCATTCCAAGTTCGGGTGTGATTTCGATCAACGCCATCCGCATTGATACCAATAAGCGTCAGGTCTATAAGGGTGACGAACGCATTCGGCTCACCGGCATGGAGTTTAGTCTGCTGGAACTGCTGGTCAGTCGGTCAGGCGAGCCCTTTTCACGCGCCGAAATCTTGCAAGAGGTGTGGGGGTATACGCCCGAGCGTCACGTTGATACGCGGGTGGTCGATGTCCATATTTCTCGCCTGCGAGCCAAATTAGAGGAAGACCCCAGCAATCCCGAACTGATTTTGACGGCGCGGGGCACCGGTTACCTATTCCAGCGAATTGTCGAACCCGGCGAGGAATTGTAGGCCTGGTGGAGAGGTAGTCTGCTAAGATCTTTTCAGTTATTACAGAATATAGTCCATGGTAGCGACTCGCGCTCGAATCGCCGTAGATGCTATGGGTGGCGATCACGCACCCGCCGAAATCGTGGCCGGTGCCATCAGAGCCAAGGCTGAGCTGGATGCAGACATCCTGCTCGTCGGTGACCCGGCAAAAATCAAGGCGGCGACTGCGAATTTCGATAATCTCGACGGCATCAAGATCGTGTCTGCCGAAGGCACAATTGAAATGCACGAAGAGCCCCTGAGCGCTTTGCGGCGTAAGCGTAAAGCCTCGATCAACGTAGCAATGGATTTAGTCAAAGGCGGAGAAGCCGATGCGGTGGTCTCAGCCGGGCATTCGGGAGCCGCGATGGCGGCAGCACTGCTGCGGTTGGGGCGACTCAAGGGCATCGATCGCCCAGCGATTGGGGCGGTGTTTCCAACCGTTTTGAAGGATCAGCCCGAGCTGATTTTAGATGTGGGGGCCAACGTCGAAAGTCGACCTAAGAAATTGGAGCAGTATGCCGACATGAGCATGGTGTATTCCAAATACGTGTTGGGGATTGAGAACCCCCAAGTAGGGCTGCTGAATATCGGCGAAGAGCCCAGCAAAGGCAATGATGCAGCGGTGCAGGCGCACGAGCTGCTAGAGAAGCATCCAAGCGTGTCGTTTGTCGGGAATGCCGAAGGGCGAGACGTGCTCTCAGGACAGTTTGATGTGGTGGTCTGCGATGGTTTTGTCGGCAATGTTTTGCTGAAGTTTGCTGAAGCCGTGGGTGAATCGGTGCTGCAGATTTTGCGCGAAGAGTTGCCCCGAGGGCTGCGTGGTAAGGTAGGCACTTTGGTGCTGAAGGATAATTTGCAGCGGATCAAGCAGCGGGTCGATCATGCTGAGCATGGCGGCGGGCTGCTGCTCGGCGTCGCTGGCATCGCAGTCATTAGTCACGGCAGTTCGCAAGCGCCCTCGATCTTTAATGCGATTCGCTTAGCCAAAGAAGCCGTTGACAATCAGGTGTTAGACCGGATTCAGGCCCAGTACCAAAAGGTTGCTATGCCGGCGGCAGATGGAGAGTAATCGTGCAACAGACGCAACGTGGGCTGTCACTAGTCGGTAGCGGCTCTGCCCGCTTAGCTGCCACCCTGAGCAATAGTGACCTGAGCCAGGTGGTGGATACGTCAGACGAGTGGATTGCCACGCGCACGGGCATTCGCCAGCGACAGGTGGTCACGGCCCAAGATTCTCTGGCGAGCTTAGCGGCTGAGGCCGGGACAGCCGCGCTGGCCATGGGCCATTGTGACCCGGCCGACGTTGACCTGATTATTTTGGCCACCTCGACCCCGGATGATTTGTTTGGCAGTGCTGCCCAAGTGCAGGCGCGACTCGGGGCCAGTCGTGCCGTAGCATTCGATTTGACTGCCGCTTGTTCGGGGTTTGTGTTTGCGTTAGTGACGGCGGCGCAGTACATGCGCCTCGGCGTCTACGGCACGGTGCTGGTGATTGGGGCCGATGTTCTGTCGCGGTGGACGGACTGGAGCGATCGCCGTACTTGTGTGTTATTTGGCGATGGCGCGGGGGCAGTTTTGCTGCGAGCGAGCGAGCGCGATCGGCTCCTAGGCTTTGAGTTGCGCAGCGACGGTGCCCTTAACGGCTGTCTTAACTTGACTTACCAGGCTGAGTCAAAACCTTTGGTGGGGGATACTACCATCCAAACCGGGACGTTTCAGCCCGTCACGATGAACGGTAAAG
>CALCPB010000904.1 GCA_937897665.1 uncultured Halomicronema sp.
ATGCCGCGTTGTATTTAGCCAGCGATGAAGCGAAATATGTGACGGGCATCGAGCTAAATGTCGATGGCGGGATCTTAGCCGGTAGTGTCGCAGCGCCCTCAAAGTAGTCCTCATACATGCAGCGTGCTATTCCCTTCACTGCAATTTTCCACAGCCCAAAACAGTGATTTTTAATTCAACTTCAACCCCACCGGTAGACGCGGCAGGCGTTAGAGAAGTCGTGATCGCCCCTACTTAATTGATGACAAAGGAGCCAGGATGCCGTCTGACATCGTCCTCATTGGCCCCATTGGGTCAGGCAAATCAACGCAAGGCCAGCTCTTGGCGCAACGATTGGCACTGCCACAATGCTCGATGGATGACCTACGGTGGACCTACTACGAAGAAATCGGGTATGACAAAGCCCTAGCTCAACAAAAACGAGACGCTGAGGGCATGGGGGCGGTACTCCAATACTGGAAGCCGTTTGAAGCCTATGCCGTAGAGCGCCTATTGGCAGAACACCGTGACTGCGTGATTGATTTTGGCGCGGGTCATTCCGTCTATGAGGATGAAGCCTTGTTTAAGCGAGTGCAGCAAGCCTTAGCTCCCTATCCGAACGTGGTACTGCTCCTACCATCACCGGATATTGAGGAATCGCGGCAAATTCTGCACCAGCGCAATCGCGATCGCCCCAGCGACATCACACTCGTCAATGAGCACTTTTTACAACATCCGGCCAACGCTCAACTGGCCAAACACACGGTTTATACCCACCACAACCCGCCTGAAGTTACCTGTGCCGACATTTTGCGAGTAACAGGGCTGACCTGATGGCAGCCGTCATTTTGGTTCACCCAACTGGGTGAGGTTCTTGATGCCGAGTCAGGGGTATTGCCTCAAGGCGACTGCATGACATGCTGTGGTGAGTCAATTGCAATGACGATTTTCGCGGTCACAAAAGTATTGGCGATCGCCAATTCAGACATTAGAAAATAACCCTGCCCCGCTCGACTTTTTACGCTGGAAGTTTAAAACGATGACTCCATTTACCTCTCTAATCGGTGTTCTATTTCCCTTCTTGCTCTTGTCAGTTTTTTTTGTAACGCTTATCGGTATTTTAGTTGCTCAACGACGTTGGCAGGGTCGCGGGTCTCCTTCCCTCAAAGGCAGCTTACAGCGTTTCAAGGTCAGTCTGGTTTTGTTAGCGATCTGTCTTGGCATCGCCGCCGTTACCATTCAATCTCTGACAACGGGTCTCAATAGTTTTGGTTATCCCGATGTACCTACAGATGTTGAAACCGCAGAGCAAATTCTCGATTATTTGCAGCAATACCATCGCGGCATTATGACCAATACGTATGCGCTGCTCTGGTTTTTCTATGCGTTTGTGGTTTGGTTTTTGAGCACGCTCTATGCCTTTGCTCAGGCTGTCGTGAAAGCCCTACTTGCTCAGCCTCATCCATAAATTGTTTTCCTGATGATGTTTTATCGATACCTAACGAGTTCGTCAAAGTTCGCGATCGCGCTACTCATTCTCGTCAGCAATACATCTTTGCTCACCACCGCCCACGCCAACAGCAACCAATTTCAATCTGAGGCCCCCGAGCCCGCATCCACACCAACGACACCCTCTTTACTTAGCAATATGTCTCCCTCCACACTCTCAGAACCGACTCAAACTTCTGCCCTGACTGCTGAATTTGACGCCTACCTGCAAGCCCATTACGAAACCGGACGCTTCATGGGAACCGCGATCGTCGTGCGCGATGGCGAAGTCGTCTTTGCTGAAGGCTACGGCATGGCGAGCCTAGAGCATCAGGTGCCCAATGCGCGCTCAACGAAGTTTCGCATTGGCTCGATTACGAAACAGTTCACCGCTGCGGCCATCCTACAACTGCAAGATCGGGGGTTACTCGACGTGCAGGCTCCCGTTGCCACCTATCTGCCCGACTATCCCAACGGGGAGAGAATCACCTTCCATCACCTGCTCACCCATACCGCTGGCATCCCCAACCTGACCAGCTTTCCCGACTATTTGGAATGGATGAAGCACCCGACCCCCCTAGAAGACCTGATGGCCCGCTTCCAGGATTTGCCGCTAGAGTTTGAGCCGGGCGAACAATTTCGCTACAGCAACTCGGGATATGTGCTGCTAACCCAAATCATCGAACAGGTCTCAGGGCAATCCTATGCCGACTATCTGCAGACGCAGCTATTGGCGCCATTAGGACTTGAAGATACCGGTTATGAGCACCCCTTGGCCGTAATTGACAGTCTGGCCAGCGGCTATCAGTTCACCGGCGAGGGCTACCAGCAGGCAGAATATGTCAACATGGCCGTGCCCGCTGGCGCTGGCGGACTCTATTCGACCCTGGATGACCTCATCCGCTGGCAGCAGTTTTTGATCAATGCCGATAATCGTCCAGCCGACATCCTCAGCGATGCCGCCATTGCCGCGATGAAGACCCCACAGATATCGATGGGTG
>CALCPB010000905.1 GCA_937897665.1 uncultured Halomicronema sp.
TCGATGTTTCCTCGCTACTATCTCCGCAATTTTCATCATCAAACCAACGGCTATCTGACGGATCTGTCTGCCAACCTTTACGACACCCAGGTAGAGATCCTCTTCGGGGGCACGGCCGATGCCATGCGGCGGCGCATCTTAGCACCGCTGAAACAAGCCTTGTCAGTGAAGCAAGCCGTTGCCGCTACCCTTCAAGATCGGCCTGAGCGCCCTACGGAACCGCTCAAGGTGCTTGATGTTGCCTGTGGTACCGCCCGCACCCTCAAGATGCTGAGAGAGGTCTTTCCTCAGGTGTCGCTGTTTGGTATTGACCTGTCACCGGCTTATCTGCGCAAAGCCAACCAGTTATTGTCAGAAACGCCTGGAACGCTGCCTCAATTGGTGCAGGGTCAGGCCGAAGACATGCCCTACCGCGACAACTTCTTTGATGCGCTGACCTGTGTCTTCCTCTTCCATGAGCTACCGGCGCCGGTACGTCAGCAAATCATTGACGAGGCCTATCGGGTCACCAAGCCTGGAGGCTCCCTGATCATCTGTGATTCGATCCAAATGATCGATACGCCCGAGCTGGAACCGATGATGATTAACTTTCCGGCCCTGTTCCACGAGCCTTACTATCGCGACTACACCTACGATGATTTGGGCGATCGCCTGACTCAAGCTGGGTTTATCGATGTGGCGACGGAAGTGCATTTTGTCAGCAAGTATTGGGTGGCCCATAAGCCAGCGGCCTAGCATGAGCGGGGCTCTCCATAAATTAGTCGCAGGGGTCAAAGCCCGACTGCGACTGATTTATAGTGTCGCGATAATGAACAGCCTGAGAGGCAGTGAACTTGGATTGAGGCGGTGAGTGTTCAAACTTCAGTCAATCGATGAATCTGTCCTGTCGGAGTTTGACTGCTCAGACTCTGTAGTCGTTTGGCTGCGCGATCGCCCTCTCATCGAAGTTAAGAAAATCTAGCCGCACCCTTTGCTATCGGCAGAGCAACGGTTAGATTTGGATGAGCAGTGTATATGTAGCCTTGACCATGACCTCGACACCACTCGATATCGCCGCCCTGGGAACCTTAGATGGGGATAAAAGTGAGGAAACCGTGATGTCAAACTATCTAGAAATTATCGAGACGGTGATTGCGAGTCTCGAGCAAGACCAGAGTGCCATGGTGAGCCACACCGAGCAGGGCACCTTATGGAAGTTTGCCTACGGGAGTGTTGAGGTTTACGTTCAACTCACGGGCACGAGTGACGAAGATATTTTGACCGTGTGGTCGCCGGTGTTGAGTCTGCCGGCAAAAGATGAGCCCAAACTGATGCGGCATATTTTGGAAATGAACTGCGGCGAAACCTTTGAATCTTGCTTTGGGATTCTGGGTGAGCAAGTAGTAGTGCTGGCCAGCCGCCCACTAGCAGACATTTCTGCAGGCGAAATTTCGCGCTTGATGACCATTGTGGCGACGATTGCCGATGACAATGACGAAGCGCTGCAGGCCGAGTACGGCGCATAAACAGTCAGGGTGTCGATGCACCTAGATGGCGGGATCAATCATTAGCCTCACGTGAGGTTGGCCTCAAGTTGACGCAGCAGCCTTGGCGATTCATTCCAGAAATAGTAGCCTCTGGGCCTAAACAAATGGCCCTCGATACATTGCTGTTAGAGCAGCTCATCGCGGACCAGCAAGCGCCCACGCTGCGATTTTATCGCTGGCACCCCGTCGCCGTTTCCCTGGGCTATCACCAAAAAGACTGGCCGCAACACTGGCAATCGCTCAGCTTCAACGGGCAATCAGTTGATTTGGTGCGACGACCTTCGGGGGGGCGGGCGGTGATGCACCAGGGCGATTTAACCTATGCGATCGCCCTACCTATGACGGGCAGTCGTGACTCTGCCTATCGGCAAATCTGTGATGCGCTGATCGCCGCCTGGCAGCGATTCGACGTCGCGCTCGACTATGGCCGCGCTGGCGGCAGCTATCGCCATCAGGCCAACTGCTTTGCTTTGGCAACAGCGGCAGACTTGATTACCCCCACTGGTTACAAACTGATTGGCAGTGCCCAACTGCGGCGCGATCGCTACCTGCTACAGCACGGCTCTCTGCGGCTGTGGCCAGATGCCGCCCTGTCGGCTCAGGTCTTTGGTCAAGCGCCCTCATCTGCAGCGCCACCGCCTGTCGCGATTCCGTTGGCTATGGATGAGGATTGGCTCGCTCAGCTGTCAGCCGCGATGGTTGAAGAACTGGCGCGCTCGCTGAATGTTCGCTTTGTCACTCAGCCGTTGAGCCCAGACGAACAGAGCCAGGTCACAGCCAAAGCCGCGCAGTTTGCTATTCCTGCAGACCCTTAGCCAGCGACGACAGCTTCAAGCCCGGCGGATATTCTCCTTCGTCTTTAATGCGCTGAATCACCGCATCCGAAATCGACAGGTTCATTTTTTTACCCAAGGCGCGTACGACCTCACCTCGATCAATCACGCCAGCGACGGCATCGGCGGGTGTCAGCACTACAATGCGCGCCGTCTCTTGGGCTTCAAGAGCGGCAATCACCTCCACCAGAGGGGTGGTTTCTCGCACATTGGTCACGGCAGTCAGCGGACGAGCAATCGACTGCAGGGTGCGGCTTTCCCATTCACTACGTTCGATATCTCGCACATCTTCAATTTTGACAAGGCCGCGATAGCGACCATCAGAGGCTGCGAAATATAAAGGAGCCCGCGTGCTTTGCAGCAGATATTCATCAGCAAACTGACGCAATGTCAGGTTCGCATCGAGCACCCGAAAGTCGCGCGCCATGGCATCGGCGGCAGTCAGTTCAGACAGCGTCTCTTGTAAGTCAGCAATGCGACCATAATTGGCAGCATTGCGAATGGCAAACCCGCCGATTAGCACAATCCAAATTAAATCGAGGCTAGGCTGGGCTAAATAAATTAGCAGTCCGCCACCAACCGCTGTCCAGCCCAAAATTTGGCCCGTTCTAGCGGCCCAGCGGATGCCTTTAATGCGGCTATCGGTCAACTTCCAAACGGCGGCCTTGAGCACCTGCCCCCCATCTAAGGGCA
>CALCPB010000906.1 GCA_937897665.1 uncultured Halomicronema sp.
CCGCGCCAAGGGCGAAAATTCCTCCATGAATTCGGCCGCAGCGACCTATACAGCGGCCTAGTTTGAGGATTTGGCTCGGTTAAACGTGCTGGAGGCTGACGAATATACCTATGCCACCCAAACTCTAGACGGCATCCAGCGACTGATTGGTGAACTGGAGCAGCAGGGCTATGCCTATGCCGCTGAGGGCGACGTCTACTACGCAGTGCGCAAGTTTGACGGTTATGGCAAGCTGTCGGGCCGCAAACTGGACGATATGCAGGCCGGGGCAGGAGGCCGGGTGTCTGCCGAAACCACAATTAAGCGAGACCCTGCTGACTTTGCCCTGTGGAAAGGGGCGAAGGCAGGCGAACCGTTTTGGGAATCTCCTTGGGGGCCGGGACGACCGGGCTGGCACATTGAATGCTCGGCAATGATTCGCGATCGCTTGGGTGACTCAATCGACATTCACGTAGGCGGCAGCGACTTAGTCTTTCCCCACCACGAAAACGAGATCGCCCAGTCAGAGGCCGCAACGGGTCATCCCCTAGCCCGCTATTGGCTGCACAACGGCATGGTGAATGTTGGCGGCGAGAAAATGTCTAAATCCTTGGGCAACTTCACCACCATTCGCCACCTGTTGGATGCGCCCGATGCACCCGATCCGATGGCGGTGCGGCTGTTTTTGATGCAGGGCCAATATCGTAAGCCGGTGGTCTTTACTGTTGTCGCGTTTGCGGCTGTCAAGTTCGGTTGGTAAACGCTTGCCGAGGGCCTGCTGTTTGGCCCAGACTACGGCGCGAAGCTCGGGTGGGCCGATGTGGACGATCCCGACTTCAACAATCCAGCCGCCATGCGCATTGATCGCGAGAGTCCGGCAGTGCAGCAGTTTCAAACCGCGATGGATGACGACTTTAATACGTCAGAAGGCCTCGCCGTGCTGTTTGGCCTGGCCAAGGAGCTGCGGCGGGCAGGCAATCTCATTACTCACACCGGGGCCGCCGATACAACCGCAGAGCAGCTACGACAGCGCTGGCAAACCCTAGTGTGTCTAGCTCAGGTATTAGGTTTAGAAGCCCGACCGGCAGATCTGGTACTGGGGCAAGAAGCCGGCTCAGCAGGGCCTGACCCCACGTTAGGAGGCATCACCGATGCAGACGTGGAAGCTCTGATTGCTCAGCGAACAGCAGCCCGAGCCGCTAAGGACTTTGCTGAGAGCGATCGCCTGCGCGACGAACTACAGGCCAAGGGCATCACGCTGATCGACAAACCCGGCGGCGGCACTGAATGGCACCGTTAGGCTCTCTGCGCTTCCAGCCTCTTGAGCGCAGAGAAGTTATCTATCAGGGCTTGGCAGTACCGCCCCCCGATGTCAGGGCGGCGATTTTGGGGCGACTCCTCAGCAAGAACGCTTACTTGCGGCCACCAAACAGGGCCAGCTCAAAGGTTTTGAAAAAACAATCGACATCGCGAAAGCCGATATCGCGCAGCCACTGACACTGCTGCTCTACCGGAGCCAGAATATTCTCAACTTTGTCACCCCGCCGGTAATATTTGTCGGCGATCGCCTCGCGCTCAACGGTTGGATTCGTCTGGGCGTGAAAGGCGTACAGATCATCGATAAAAAATTCGTCAAACAAAACTTCTCCGGCAGGGGTCGCAGAAGCCACATGCTCCAAATTGAGAAAGACGCCGCCAGGGGTTAAGCGATCATAGATTTCGGCATACAGGGCCTGTTTGCGATCATCAGGTTGGTGGTGAATGGCAAAACCGGAAATCACAACGTCGATCGCCTCCTGATCGGCCACAGCGTCGGCCCACTGGGCAGTGCCAAAGTCTGCCACTCGCACCTGGGCCTGAGGTCGATGACTCACCTTTTGACGCACCGCCGCCAGCATCGGCTCCGAAAAATCGACAAAAATTCCTTGCGCGGTGGGAAAGCGATCGAGCAGGTATCGTCCCAGAACGCCATCGCCACAGCCCAGATCTAGAATCGTGCTCGGCGGATGACACCATTGCTCGACGATTTTGCCCATGATCGCCATTTGCAGATCCGCGCCCGGAATCGCGCTACGCACCCCTTCTAAAAAGGACAGCGCGACTTCTGGCGTTTGCCACTGGCTTTTGGGGGCAGTCATTGGGGCATCCTGGCGAGCATTTTCCCCATCCTACCCGGCACTTTGCCGCCAAGCGTGACAGCTGACACCAGACTCATCAACAGGGGCGATAAATCTTGACGCTATCCGCAGCTGGAGATTCCCAGAAATTCATCTAAATGAAGGGCAACAGATCGAAATCTTGGCGAATATCGATCAGAGATCGATCAAGCAGGGGCTCAAATTCTAGAAACGGTAACAGCTTTTGGCGGTTGCGAGTTTTGAACCAGATTGGAATCAGCTCTAAAATCACCCCAGGGAGTACCCGCAAAACTGCTCCATAAAGCCAAAGAGTCCCCTTTTCTTTGATCAGGTCTTCATACATCACATCAACGGCAGGGGAATCTTTCATTCTTAGATACGTTTGGAACGTGCATTCACTCGTCCACCAAAATAGGGGCAAGATTTTCAGCTCGTCGTACATGCCGGTGTCACAGCCGTAAATTACATGGCCAGCATCGTGGGCTCGCAAAATATCGGCAAACTCTGAGGGCTGTGTTGCGGGCTTAGTTACATGGGGATTGAGAGCATAATACTCTGCCAGTCCCTCTCGTAAGGTTTGAGTACTCCGTTTCTCCAAATAACGAGGATGCTCATTCATAATTAAGTTCCGAAACTGTACCGTATCGAAATAATAGCATTCATGAATGACTCCGAGAAAAAGTCGCCAGGTAGGCCTCGCAGCACCGCATCTCATCAAGCGATATTGCGAGCCACGCTGGAACTGTTGGCAGAAGTTGGCTTTGAAGCGATGAGTATTGAGGCCGTTGCCGCCCGTGGCAAGGTTGGCAAGACAACTATCTATCGGCGCTACCGCAGTAAAGAAGAACTGGTAGCTGATGCTATCTAGTGTGTGCGAGATGAAATTGCAGTGCCTGACACAAGTAACCTTTGGGCTGATATCGTTGCGCTGATTG
>CALCPB010000907.1 GCA_937897665.1 uncultured Halomicronema sp.
TGTAGTCGGCGATCTCGGTGGCGCGCAGGCCCAGCGATTCACCCACGGCCACGCTCACCCCACCGCTGCCCGATAGCTGGATGCCCACCAACAGCAGCACAACGGCCACCGCCAACACCCAATACTCACCGGGGCCACCCGTGCGTAACCGGCGCTTGGGATTGCTGACGCTAATGGCCCAGGCTGGATCAGGCCAAAACAGTTGAACGCCCTGTCGGGTAAAGCAGTCAGAGAAGCAACTGAGCACATGACCCACCGGCACCGCTGCGGCCACCCGCCAGTTCCCAAAGTAGAAACCAATTGGCAGAGCGCTCGCGGCGATCACGCTGGTGGCCGCCAAGCTGTGAGTGATGCTGCGATGCGGAAACCTGTCCTCAATCCAGGAACTGAGGGGATAACAGACCTGACCGATGATGCTGGTAGTGGTATCGAGGTCAGGCAGTTGGGAACCCAGCACAGCCAACCCTAAAGGCAGTGGGGCAGCCGTCCCGAAGAGGAGAGAAACGCCAGCGGCAGCGATCGCGGCGTGGGTAACGGCCATCATGGGCAAAGAAGATACTCAAACTTACCTCAAGATACCCAGCAAGCCTATATAGATAGGTAGATCCAGCATTTTCCAGAAGCAATAAACATCCAGCAAATGCGAGTTATAGGTTGACTCTGCAGTGAATTGATATATATTTAGTACATGAGTACTAAATAGTGATTCACTATGAACAGTAAAGTTTACAGCTCAGCCCTTGATACTAGAGACCTTCTATCTGAAGTGCAACAGCTTATTAGGCAACGAGATGAAAGTTCTGGAATAGTTCAGCAAATCACTGTCACCATAAACGCAATTGACAGCCTTTTCAGTGAGCGGTTTTCCTCCAAGCACACAAATCGATAAGAGCTGCACATACTACACAGCAGTTTTAGATTCTCTTTCACTTATAGTTCCTGACACACCTATTGAAATTCGTATTAGAGAGCAATAGGTGTGGGTCGTCTTCGAAGTCTCATTTTTGGAATTTGAGGTTCAATCGGCGTAATGGCAACGGAATCTGGACTAAGGGAGTTAACAAAAGCACTGGCTGGCAAAGCTATTCAGCTCTCCAATGAGATTGATGGAGCATCAACCGATGCAGATTATCATCAAATTCTCCACTTTTATAATTCCCTTTGCACCGTACTAGACTATCTCAACACTGAACTAAAGACAGAACCTTTTATCGATGGTCTTTCTGGACCTATTCCTGTCACATGGCAGAAAAAACATTGATTTACAAAGCCCATAAAACTCTAACTCGTATAATTTAAGAACTCAATAAGAGTAGACATATGGGCTCGCAATATTTCATCTGAATGCATCTTTAGAGCATTGCCACTAAGTAGCTCTTGGTATGCTAGGCGTTCTATTTCCTTGAGTGCTTTCTCATATAGGATGGGAGTTCCAATCCGTTGAGGGACAGGAGGATTAACCATCAGAGGTGCAGAATTCCTCGCCTCTAAAATATTTTCACAAAGCAACTCTAAGTGTTTCTCAAGATCGCTCTTAAAGTCATCAAAATTCTTACGATTTACACCATACTCTGAATAGTCCTCTATTCTCAGGCTCATGAGCCATTTATTTGTATTGGTTTTTACCCAATCAGCAGCAGATTTACGATAGCTATATTTTGACGAGAAATCAGACACATTTTTAGCCGTTCCTTCAAGAATATCGATAACTTTCTTGTACAGAACTCTTGTATCGTCATTCAGGTTTTCTTCCAAAAAATCTTTCAGCCTTTGAACTGATTGATCAAGACAATACAGCTCTTCTTTTTTGCTTTCTAATTCTTCATTTTTTTGGGCTAATTTCTTTTTTATCCCCTCATCTCTGAAAAAAGAAAATAAACTACTAGCGATAAGAATTAACGAGATTCCCCCAAGAGCAAAACTTCCCCATACTGTGTTGGATCGAAGAGGTTCTGCATCTTCAACAGGGAACTGGGCAAAGGCAATGAGCGCAAGGAATACGCCAAAGACTAAAAGAATATAAGGAAATGACTTCCCTCCTACCTTATCCAACAGTGATGTGAACCACCCCATACATCACCAACCTTGATAGATAAACCTCTTGATGGAGAGTAATTGCTCTATACAAGAAAGTCCAGATTTTTTTAAATTATTCATGTTTGCCTGCCAACTGCCTTAGTATCGCGATTTGCATCTGTGATAGCCGCTTATACAAACCAGATTTTACATAGACAACGCCAATTACTGCCCTAACTGCTTCCTGGCCCCTCTCACGCTACCCAACTGCTTCAGCGTCATCCCGGCCACCAGCGTCACCCCACCGAAGATGTAGAGCGATTTGTTCTGCGTTCCCATACCAATGAACCGGACAATGCCAAACGCCATCAGGCAAGCTACCAGCACCGGCATGATGACGATGTACTGAGTGTGTTCGGGCCGTTGATGCTTCAACCCCAGTCGCCGCTGCCGAACCACCTTCCGGGCCAGCATGGGGTTACGTCCGGCTAACGATTGCAGCTCCGCCAGTTCCGATTCACCTCTGGTGAGGCTGCGCCAACGCGATAGTTGCAGCCCTTGCCGCTGGACCTCCGCTGCCATGACCTCACGAATGGCCTGATCGCTGGGCAGCTCCAGCTCAATTTCCAGCAGGTCGAGCAACACATCCCGGCCAGGGTTCACTGGGGAGAACATCACCATGCGATAGTCCGCCACGTTGGCGCAGCCTCTCCACGAGAATCGCATTTTCCAACCAATGCTGAGTAATCGTCCAATTTCTTAGCGATCGCCCCTCCGTTGCATTCTTCATCTCCTTGCAACGCCCTACCTGTTGAGATTTTGGGCCTAGCTGCAACAAGCTGGGACGCGATATCACTGCGGTATCGCCCAACTGCTGAGGACTGCCACGATGAAACCCACCCCGATCGCCCCTTCCCACTCAACTGCCTGCCAACGTCGCCTGCGAGATATTGTCAAACGTCTCGCCATCGAACTGGGCTATCTCGAACACTGTCTGGCTGAGGGCCTGCAAGACCCCAACGTGCAGACCGCCGCCGCTGGCATCGATACTGCCATTGACTGCCTAAACGAGCATTTGTCTCGCTAGTCGCTAAACTAACGGCCACTATCTGCCAACAGCGTCCCCTTGCCCCGTGGTGAGGGGCTTTTTTTTGGGGCATGAAGCCGATTCGTGACCTGCCTCACCGGTACTCAGGTCTGTCTCTGATCGCCCTCAGCTTTCTCAGAAAGCGATTAACTGGAGCTTATTTTGCGGTCAGGCAGGGCTCAGGGGCGGGCTCCACTATAGAACTCAAGATGATTGAAACGCTAAATCACCCCCCAAATAAAGGAGTTCAAATCATGAAACGCATTGCATTCGCCCTCACTGCTCTGACCGCTGTTTCTATCGCCATTGCTCCCGCTAGCTACGCTGCACCTGATTTCGACGAACTGCGTCAAGAGAACCTGGACAAAGACGCCGTCAACTTCGATGAGCACCGACGCGACAAACTAGACAAGGATGCGGTTGAAACGGTACAAGTCAAAGCGATCGACTTC
>CALCPB010000908.1 GCA_937897665.1 uncultured Halomicronema sp.
TCTTCTGATGGAGCTAAATAAAGCCTGGTACAAATTTCTTTGATTAATTCATCTTATTTGAGGCTAGCAGACCGCTCGCCAGAGATGGGATTAATTAATCCATCTAATTTGTAGAGATTTATTGACTTCAGCTGTGTTCTGAGCTTCAAGTTTTGTTTTTTATACTCAAACTTTCATTGCTCAGTTGTTCGGTAGCATGTCCAGATCTTTGGATATTTGGGACTACGGGACGGAGTAAGATTTTCATCTTTATCGCAGTTCCTGGTCGAAACCCTGGAATCAGCTAAATTGCTTGAGTGCAATGCTTCTGACCTATTTTAGTGTTTGTTTTTTGACGAACACGCTCTTTTCCGTACGAAGAATTTGAGGAATTAGTCGATGCTGAATGACTTTATTGCAGAGGTAAGTCGCCGGAGATTTATCAAGTATAGCTCTCTGACACTAGGTGCAGGTGTTGTTGCAGCTTGCAGCGGTTCAAATTCTTCGGGTGATTCGGCTGAGGCAGATGATCCGGCTGAGCTGGGCGAAAATCCTATCAGGGTAGGGGTGATGTACTCGACAACGGGCACGATCGCAATTGTAGAAAAGTCCCTTCAGGATGCTACTTTTCTAGCGATTGAGCAGATTAATACGGGCACTGGCCCTTGGGAAGGCAATGGTGAAGGCATCGCCGGACGCAAGATTCAAAAAGTAGTCGTCAACCCCGACTCTAACTGGGATTTATACAACCAGATGTCCAAGCGTCTCATCAGCGAAGATCAGGTTGTTTGCGTGCTTGGCTGCTACACGTCAGCCAGTCGAAAGTCCGTTTTACCTGTTTTTGAAGAGGAGGATTCGCTGCTTTATTACCCGGTGTATTACGAAGGCAACGAGTGTAGCTCCAACGTTTTCTACACCGGCGCAGCGCCCAATCAGCAAATTACGGACTCCATTCCCTATTGCTACGAAAACTTTGGCCCGAAAGGCTTCTTTATTGGTTCGGATTACATTTATCCCAAAGAAAGTAATCGCATTGCCAAGGCGGAGTTGGAAGCATTAGGCGGGCAGACCGTAGGCGATGAATACGCGGCTTTGGGAACCACTGAATTTATCACTATCATCAACAAAATCAAGGCTGCACAGCCAGATTTCGTTCTTAGTAACTTAGTGGGTGACAGTATTCCAGCCTTCTATCGCCAATTTAAGGATGCTGGCATTACGCCAGACGAAATTCCTATCATGGCCTACCCCACAACTGAAGAAGAAATTCAGGCAATGGGGCCTGAGTTTGCGGCAGGCCATTACACCAGCTTTAACTACTTCCAAACGGTTGATACGCCTGAGAATCAGGCATTTGTATCGCAGTTCAAAGAGATGTTTGGGAACGATCGCGTCACCAACGGCGTGATGGAAGCGGCTTACCTCCAGACTTTCTTCATGGCACAGGCGATGCGAGATGTTCTCGAAGCAGGCAATGAAATCAACACCGCAACCCTCCGCGAGGCCACGCGAGGCCAAGAGTTCAACGCCCCCCAAGGTCGCGTGAAGATCGACCCCGCTAACTACCACACCTTCCTCTACTCCCGGATTGGACGCTGGCAGGCAGATGGCCAAGCTGAAATCGTCTTTGCAACTGACGCTGCCGTTAAGCCCATTGCCTGGAGCCAAGCCCTCTACGAAGGCCGTGTTTGTGAGCATGCCACTCCTGACGATCGCAGCGATCCGACCAAGGAGACAGGCAAAGAATTAGAACCGCAGTTTCTCTAGGGGCTGTCATCCGGTCGCGATCAAGTCCTTATGCGGATAGTGGGCGGGTTTTTACGACTCATCCACTCATCCACCCTTCTACCCATTCACCCCAAGTTCAAATCATGCCAAACCTCACTCTCCCCCTACTAACAACATTCATTCTACTCGCCAAAGAAGAAGCGGCTGAGGATGCGGAAGAGGAGACTACGGGCTCGGGCTTTGAATTTGTGGCGCTCTTGAACCAAGCCCTGAACGGCATTGGTATTGTAGGCATCTTGCTGCTGACCGGGTTGGGATTGGCTATCACCTTTGGGGTGATGCGGATTATTAACCTGGCCCACGGTGAGTTCATCATGTTGGGAGCCTACGTCACCTTTTTGATGCAGGATCTTTTCAATATGGACTTGCTGATGACGAGTCCCTTCGCATTTGCGGGTACTGCCATTGTGGGGGCGAGCGTTGAGTTGACGATTATTCGACGACTTTAAGGGCGTCCTCTAGAAACTTTGCTGGCTACTTGGGGACTCAGCATTGTGCTGCGAGGGGTCGTCAAGCTGATATTTAGTGCCGAATTGAAGTATGTGCGATCGCCCTCTTATTTGTCAGGCACTATCCCGATCTTTGCTGACGGTGCCGTGGCGATGTCCTACTACCGATTGTTCATCATTTGTATGGCCTTAGCGTTGCTGGGATTGACAATGTTTCTGTTCTACGGCACATCCTGGGGACGCCAAACCCGAGCAGTGACACAGAATCGTGATATGGCCAAATGCCTGGGCGTCAACACTAAGCTGATTGATATGGGGACATTCGCCTACGGTTGCGGCTTAGCAGGTGCGGCGGGTTCAGTCATTTCGGCTCTAAAAACGGTTGCGCCCCCGATGGGGCAGGATTATTTGGTGGATGCCTGGATGGTCGTGGTGACGGGTGGTGTTGATAAGCTCGTCGGTATCCTGGCAGGCTCATTTCTGATCGGTGAATCCAAGGCCGTTATCGCTTTCCTTTTGAATGATCCGTCGGCCAGAGTCATCGTTCTGGCCGCTGTGATTGTACTAATTCGCTACCGCCCTGAAGGTCTATTCACTATTCAAAAGCGGGCATAAATGGTCGATTTGAGAGTCTTTTACAGCGCGTAAGTTGGGTAGAACGAAGTGAAACCCGACACCGATTTCATAGACAAATTCGTTCTTCTCAACGCAAAACAGCATTTTCAAACTATAGGGAGTCAAAGAATGGACAATGATGTCCTCGGCTATAAGCAATCAACTTTTCCAACTAAACTTGATTTAATTTGTGGCAATGGCCTGCAGAATTATCTCATCCTGCCGTTTGTTTTAGG
>CALCPB010000909.1 GCA_937897665.1 uncultured Halomicronema sp.
GGCATTATCGCGCCCGCTCCGTAAACCTATCTAGAGGCTGAACCGCTTTCAGCATCAGGACTCAGCCGCTAAATGATGACAGCCTCTAGGAGCGAACTGACGCCTTCGCCTCGTTTGTTCCTGAATCAGGGGTGTGGCATCAGTCCTGATTGGCTCAGAAAATCGGGGGCATCAACCCCGAACATGGCTGTCGCATGCGGCTCGGTCAGCGCTGTTGACGACCCATGAGTGGGCCGATCATGACCCCGTATGATTTTTTACATCTTAAAGGGCGACAACCTGACCCATCAAAAAACTGGAGTTGGGCGATCGCCCAACGCTCGTACCGCTCGCTCAAACCGTTGTCTGACAGGCTTCTCCGCCCTTGGGCCGCCAGCGAGGAATATTGTCCTAGGGAACCTGCCGGGGGACATCCCGTCACTTTTTTAAGTGTTTGCCAGGGCAAATGATCTCGTTCGTCTAAGGGAGGGATAGACTAGAAGGAAGTCATTTGATGTGTGATGGTCAATCAGGCTAGGGCTTCCTGGCAAAGGTCTATTCGCGGCTCGTCAGTTAGACGGCGATCGCGGCGATGATGGCTGTACATGTAAACCCTAAAGACCTAAAAATCGAACCCGTTTGAATATCACTACTGAGGAGTTACGTTTTATGCTTCACCGCAAGATCTATCAACTTTGCTGTGAGGGTAAAGAGGTCTGGATTTTCTTACGGGACCAGCAGCGCTGGCTCGAACGCGCCACGATTTTAGATATTGAAGGCGATCTCGTCACCGTTCGCTACGAAACTGATGAAGAAGATGAGGTGAGTTCTTGGGAGGAGCTGATTCGCCTCGAAAGCATTGGCTCCATCATGCAGCGGTTGGCCACAGTGCCCCGCGGCGAATTTGACTTCCCCCTGGCAGAAGACTGCCCGGAGACAGAGCAACTCTCTGACCCCCATCGCCACGAGTCAAATCCCGACTAACGGTGACTCAGGCCTAAATTGATCGCGCTGCTGCCGCCAGATGATGTCATCTAGCGGCAACAACCAGTTGGCGTTGGGTCAGGATTGAACCGGGCCCAAGCCCAGGAATCAGGGAGGCTTATTGGCTCAGATTTCTCGCCTGAACCCCGTCGCCGATGGGGCTCAGTCGGCGTTGGCTTCGGTGTCTTGTGAGGCCGCAAATTGCGGGCAATAGCCCTCGGCTGCAACCGGAAAACCATACATCGGCGAGGCGGTGTTATTGCAGCGCGGTTGCTGCCAGTGCACACAATTAAAACAGCACTGCACCGACGGATTCAGGGTGGCGGGCGAGTTGTTCTGCCGCAGGAGTGCCTGTTGCGTCAGCCCACGCACCACTAGCTCATTGCCCTGCCAGCGAATCTGCACTACCCCAGTATCGGCTAACTGGTTCCACCGGGGGTCATCCTGCAACTCGGGTGGCAGAGTCACGGTTAACCCGGCTTCAGTGGCGGCAATTTCCCCTTCAAACACCGTATCCGGGGCGACGGGCTGTAAAAAGGTATCCCCAATGGGCAGCTCCACCACCTGATTGGCGGACGGCAAATGTAACTTATAGCGGCTCTGCAAATCTTCTAAACCGGCCAAATCGGCGAGGAAGCCGGGGGAACCATGGACAAACACCACGTGGTGCGGGCGCAAATTGTGAATCAGCTGCGTGGTTCCCGCGCCATCGCTATGGGTCGTCAACAAATAAGCATCTAAATGCACTTGCCCCTGCCCTAGTTCGGGGCCGAGGTCTTGCAGCCAATTGAGCGTGGGCTGGGAATGCGTTGGGTCATTTTCCAATCCAGCGTTGACCACGCTGCTGGCTAGATCATCAGGCAAAAAGATGCGCCAGGGTCGCTTTCCCCAACGCACTAGCGCCGCCAAGTTGGCGTTTTGATATCCCACCAAAATGGCGGGATGGCCGGGGTCGTCGGGCAGGGTGGGCGGCAGGCGCTGCAGATGAGGCAGTACGCGATCGTCCCAAAAGAGCGGCTGATGCCGGGCAAAATTTTGCACATTGCTCGGCAGGTGCGGCAGCAGATCGAGATAGATGTCACAGACTTGGGCCACCCAGGCATCGACCCAGACGGTCAAATCACGCCCGGTGAAATGATGGTGGCTGCGCAAGAGCATCAGCAGTTCTTGGCCTAACCCCATCCGAGGGACTGGCAAGAGCACGTTGTGGCCTGCGGCGATCGCCTGATTAATCTGATCCGCGAGCCGATTTTCTTGCTGGCGACGGTGGGGATACCGGGCTGTGCCCTGACTGCCTTCATCAATGAGCACGTCGGGCTTTAAACCGCGCAGTTCGTCGAGCGGCAAGCCTTCGACTAGCCGTGAGTTTGAGAGAAAGCAGTCGCCAGTGTAAAAAACGCTGTAGTGCCGTTCGGGCGCTGCATAGGTGATGAAAATACAGGCGGCACCTGGCAGATGCCCGGCGGGCCAGAGTTGAGCCGTTAGGCCCGCCGCCAACTCAACTGATTGTCGCCAGGGCAAGCGCTGACAAAAATCAGCCCCAGCTGGTAATGTCTCCAACGGCCAGTTAAGCGGCAGCAGCTCGGCAGTCGCCTCACTGCAATAAATTGGTAGCTCAGGCCAGCGCTGATGCAGCGCTAGTAGCGATCGCCCATGATCGGGATGGGCGTGGCTACAAAATACAAAATCAACTGGGGCAAGCTGGTCGCTCGCTGGCAATCGGGTTTCGAGAGACGTCAAGCCACAGTCCAACATCACGCGATAAGGCCCCATCTGCACCTGCAGGCAGACCCCCTCTTCAGCGTGACCAACGCCGTAGGGTAAACAAGATAATTCGCTCACCGGTTTCCTATCTAATGATCACCCCTTTAGCTGCCTAGCTCAAGGTGCAGCAATCAGAGCCACTGTCACGAGGACACAAGTTCGTTGAGTCAGTGACGAAAGAGCGGACGCTATGGCAGCTTCACAGCACTCAACCTAGTGGGCAGAGCCATTGCCGTGGTAATCATCACTGTCATAGAAACCGTTGCGAGTACCGAAAAAGAGCGTTGCGACGACAAAAATGCCGGTTAGCACTAACAAAATTGCCTTGATATCCATAAGATAAGACGTCTAAATGATGATTATGAAGATGTGCCGAAGGCGCGAGCTGGCTGCACGTCGAGGCTTGTTAGAAAAAAGCGCTGAGACGCCTAAGCTTACTCGTTATTAGTGATCCTACCAACGTCCTTCGTTAAATTCACGAAGCTTAATACTGGGTTCGGAAAGTGAGGCCGCTAAGGGGGGCTCATGCGGCTTCAAAGTATTCTTGTCTGAACAACCTCGGCCTTCGGTGTCTCCCCCAACTCAGGCAGTGGCATCTGGTTTCCCGGCATGGCGGGGCTCAAGCAACCCACACCAGAGCCCGCCGCCTGCCGTTCTGAAGCAC
>CALCPB010000910.1 GCA_937897665.1 uncultured Halomicronema sp.
GCGTTTCTGCCGGCCCCGGCAACCGGCCAGCATTTTTAAGCAGCTTTAGGCAAAATAGATAACCGGTCTGCCCAGGTGGTGACCGTCTCAGGCGATAGGATATGAATTTGGAACCGATCAGTCGTTTCCCCACTCACCACAGTTAACCGAAGCAGGAGAAGGTCTGAACATGAGCATCAATTCCGTGACTCTCGTTGGTCGAGCTGGACGTGACCCTGATGTGAAGTATTTTGAATCGGGTAGTGTCGTGTGCAAGTTTTCTTTGGCGGTCAATCGACGCAGCCGCAATTCTGACCAGCCGGATTGGTTCAATGTAGAAATGTGGGGCCGCACGGCTGAGGTGGCAGCAAACTACGTGCGCAAGGGCAGCCTGATCGGCGTCAGTGGGGCACTGAAGTTTGATCAATGGAACGATCGCGCTACCGGGGCGCTCCGTACTTCGCCGATCATTCGCGTTGATCGCCTAGAGCTGCTGGGCTCGAAGCGTGATAATGAAGCGCCCATGGGCGGCAACTATGCCGATGACGAATTCTGATTGGCAGCAGAATTTAGATTGCCGATCAATTTTTCGTTTTAGGGGAATCGATGAGACTCCCCTTTTTTATGGCAGGTTTTATGGCAGGTAACAAACACGCCCATGGAGCCGTTCACTGATCGCCAGAGCGCACTGATTGCAGCGCCCCCGATGCTTTGAGGGCAGTCAGATCAGCATTGCCGGTGCAGAGTAAGACGGTTTTAAGCTCTTCAATCAGGCAGTCAGCCAACAGCGCCACGCTCTCTTCGGAGTCAGCCGCCGCAGTCAAAAATGGATGCGCCAGCCCGACTAGATCAGCCCCTAAGGCGATCGCCTTCGCCGCCTGCAGACCATTACGAATACCGCCCGAGGCAATCAGCGGTAAGGTCGGGGCAATTGCCCGAATTTGGGTAATGCAGTCGGCGGTGGGCACACCCCAGTCAGCAAAGGTCTGCCCCAGTCGCCGCTGTCGCGGATCGCCCGCCCGCCCGCCTTCGACCTTGGCCCAAGAGGTGCCGCCAGCCCCCGCCACATCAATGGCAGCCACGCCCGCCTCGATTAGCTGCGCTGCCAAGGGTGCGGCAATGCCGTTACCCACCTCTTTGGCAATCACCGGCACCGGCAAGTGCTGACACAGGGCCTTGATTTTGCTGCGCAGCCCTTTAAAGTTGCGATCGCCCCGTGACTGCACGCTCTCTTGCAGCGGGTTGAGATGCAGGATCAAGGCGTCCGCCGCCAGCGTTTCCACAACTTGCTGACATTCTGCTACGCCGTAGCCATAGTTCAGCTGCACGGCCCCCAGGTTAGCAAAGAGGAGGCAGTCGGGCGCATACTGGCGAATCGCAAAGGTCGGCATCACCTCAGGCGACTCGATCCCTACCCGCTGTGATCCCACCCCCATCGCCAGCCGATAGGTTTGCGCCGCGATCGCCAACCGCTGGTTGATCACTTCTGCCTGTTCGGTACCGCCCGTCATCGAAGAAATCAGCAGCGGTGCCCCCAAGGTCCTACCCAGAAACTGACAGCTGACATTCAGGTCAGCCCAGTCGAGTTCGGGCAGGCAGCAGTGTTGAAACCGATAGTGTTCGAAGCCGGTGGTTGTCTGCTGGCACTGCACGTCCTGCTCCAGGCAAACGCGAATGTGGTCGGCTTTCCGACGTTGGGTTTCGGGTGCAGCGGGCGGGGTAGCAGCAGGCGTGGGCGGCAGGGATTGGGCGGTCATAGCAACGGCACACAGCAGAAGGGACGAGTCGGCGGGTCAGCGGGGTAGCACCACCCGCCAGGCGCAGGCGCGATCGCCCGACCGCAGGCTGGGCGCTGCAGGAGCTGGCAACCCCTGCGCTAACCACAATCAGTCCGACGCATCACCTAGCAAGTAAACCGCCGGCCCCACCTGTGCTTTAGTGTCCCACAGTACCCTAAAGCCTTACTACGAAAGGTTTAGAAGTCGAAATAAATAAACGATAGCGTTTCACTGGGCGCAAGCTGCCAAGCCGTAAAGAGCAACAGCGGCACCAGCAGCAGTTTGACCGGCCAATTGAGCTGCAGCTTGAGTTGGTGTTGGGCAAAGCCGGTCAGGGCAATGATCCCCATCAGGGCCCACAGCAATATCCACAGTTGAGTGGCCGTTAACCCCAGGGACTCGACATACACCTTTTGAGCAAACTGGACGTCACTGCTCACGCCCCAGAGCTTTTGTACCGCCAGGGAAAACTGCTGCGGCTCGGGCAGACGAAAGAATAGCCAGCTAAAGAATACGAAAAACTGAGTCAAGCCCCAGGCGGCCAGTAAGCCCCACGGCTGGGTCCAAAACTTTTGCAGCGGCTGCCAGCTTTCTGACAGCTGATGGTTGACCCGACGCACGACTCAAGCCACCCCGTGAATGCCGCCCCAAATCACGAAGCCCCAAGAATTTCCGTGCCAAACCCCTCCAATCAGCATGACAATCATCAGATTCAAGGCCGTCCGGGCTAAGCCCTGCCGCGAGCCCCCGAGGGGAAAATAGAGGTAGTTGCGTAACCAGTCACCGAGGGTAATGTGCCAACGCCGCCAAAAATCGGCAATGCTGGTCGTTAGATAGGGAAAGTTGAAATTTTGCGGCAGATTGATCCCCATCAGCAAGGCACTGCCGCGAGCCACATCCACATAGCCGCTGAAGTCGAGATAGAGCTGCAGTCCATAGGCAAAGATGGCCAGCCAGACATCCCAACTCCCGGCTCGCGGCAGGTTTTCAAAACTGAGATTCACCAACGTGCCGATGTGATCCGCGATGAGGACTTTTTTGATCGCCCCAATGCCAATCAGCCAAAGACCCTCAACCGCCCAGTTAAAGTTCAGGCTGGCCTCAGTTGTGAGCTGACTATTAAACGCATGAAAGCGCGTAATCGGCCCGGAAATCAGCTTGGGAAAATAGAGCTTGTAGGCGGCAAATTCTGGTAGGTTGCGCGTCGCTGGGGCACCGCGATACACGTCAACCAGATAGGCAATACACTCAAACGTAAAAAAGCTCAGCCCCAACGGAAAGGCGATCGCCAACCAGCTGCCATCGGCGATTTCTGGATTTAACCCACTGGGGACTAATAACCGCAGCCAGGTTTCGATGTACTTAAACCCCAGCAGCAGCAACACATTCAGCGCGATGCCTAAGGCTAACCAGTAGCGGCGGCGGCGGTAGGAGGCCTGCTCGGCCATTTGCCACTGCTCGTTGGGCACCCGCCAGTCGGCGGGCATGGTGAGCACTCGCCCCAGCCAAAAGTTTAAGCCCACCAGCACCAGCATCAGCGGCACGTAGTGCACTTGCAGCGATGTGTAGAACACAATGCTGGCAACGATCACCAACCAGATGCGTAGCGATCGCCGCTCAATGGCCCAATAAAGCCCTACCACGCTCAATAAAAATAGGCCGTAGAGAATTGAGGGTAGGGTCATGGCTGGGACTCTTCAGCGGCGGATAAATCGAGGGCGCGAGGCCAAGCAATCATCGGATCTTGAGCAATTCGCAAAGACACCTGATAAGCGCCATAGCGATTTAAGTGGCTGGGATCAGAGAAATAGTCGTAGCGACTAGTCCACAGATCGCCTAAATCGCGAAAGATAAAGTCTGGTGAGGTCGCGGAATACTCCAGCATCATTTGTTGGAAGTCAGCTTCCGCATCGGTGCGATAGCCGTCTAAATATTCGTCAGTGAGCGGCGTGTTGATAAACACCACTGGCACGTCCTGCTGTTGGGTGTAGCGCAAGAGCTGTTCCAGGGCGTCAGTCTGTTGACCCGCCAATTCAAAGTCTTCATAGTCGCTGTCGTAGGCACCGGGGACCCGCGCGTAGAGCTGGTAATAGGTGGCGGGGTTAAAGCGCACGTCTAGCGCGAGGAAGCCGTCAAAGTCGATACGACTCCCCTCAGGAATGGGCATATCGGAGGTATTTTGTGCCGTGTCATCCGCGTCTAAAGACAGTGTCGCAATCGGTGCCATCAAGGGCGTCAGCAGGCGATCGCGTACAACCGCCTTGAGCTGATCGCGATCAGCATACAGCGCCGATCGCCGCCCCAACCCATCACTCAAATTCTGATCAAGCGCTTGATAGCTGGCGCGCAGAGATTCGCCCACCGGCACTGATTCTGCCGAGCTCGCTTCAGCATCGGGATCGTCAGCAGCGGCAGTCTCAACGGCATCAGGATTACGTCGTCCCAGCTCACGATAGCCATCAGACGCGGCAATGGCATTAAAGGTGACGTCGGTCCGACCACTGTTAAAGGCCCGCGCCCCATCAGCCCAGATGATCAATCGAGGCAGCTGATGCGGTTCTAAGACGCGACGAATGGTCAGATCCACCACCTGCGCCGTCGCCCCATTGACGCCAAAGTTAAAGATGCTTAAATTGCCGTGGCCCAGGGCCGCTAGTTCCCGCTGGAGGGCAGCTGGGTCCACCCCTCGCAGGGCGCGCGAGCTGCCGATAATCAACACATCGGGTGGGCCTGACTCGGCCAATCGCTGATGATAAAGCGCCAGCTTTTCATCCATCTGCTGACTGCGAAAAGAGGGATACGGCGAATAGGACAACAGATCAGGAGTGGGCGCTAAAGACCGCTCGGGGCTAGCGATGAGATCATCATTAAACGCGTCGTCATCGGTTTCCCATTCACTGCGCTGCCAGTTGGCAATCGCCGCCGGATCATCCGCCGGTGCCAGGGGCGTAGCCTCATCCTCAAGGCTCGATTCAGGCTGGGACTCAGCAGCCGTGGCCGCCTCAAGAGCACTGGTTTGGGTACCCGGATTGAGGACCTGACCCAAAATCCAGTCGGCCTGCAGGGCCAACAGCACGCCCACAGCTCCCCACACCAGACCAATTTTGAGCGCATCTTGGGTGTCTTCTGACAGCAACACCGGCGGTGTTCTGGAGAGATCACGTTGCGGCACCACCAGTTGGGTGCCGATGAGGAATCGCCGTACGGCCTCCAAACTACGTTGCCACGCCTGATGCACCACGCCGGTGACAGTGGCTTCATCAGCCTCTAGCGACTCAGAGTCGGGGTGCGATAGCAAATCGCCGACATAACTATCGGAAACCGCGAAAATGGGTTCTGCCTTCGGGACGATCGCCGGACGCGCTTGAAAGTCCTTGCCATAGCTCCAAGCCGGACGCTGCTGGCCGGCCCGCCGACCATACAGCCGAATGCCCTTGATGCTGGTCAGATCAAGCGCATCGAGAAAATCTAAAACTTGGGGCACCACCTGACGCCGAGTCGGACAGACCGAGGCGTCGGCCATGATGTGCAAAAGCTGATCGCGCTGCAGCACCTGAATGCGAATGCCGCCGGTAGCGAGCTGCGCTTCCAGATCAGGGTTGAGGAGGCGGGTCAGCAGATAAGCCAGGGCCGGCAAATCGCCCTGCTTGGCCAGCACTGTCGGTTCATCCAGCAGGGCTGGATGCTCTAGGGCTGGGAGGTTAAGACAGCGCACCCAATCGGGAGTCTCAGTCTGGGCGGTCTGACCGTAAAGCACGAGCCGATGCAAACCTTGAGGTGCCAAACTGGTCATAAGGGGGGTGATCAGCCCCACGACCGCCTCTTCTGGCGGCACGGGGACGGGTTCGGACAACCCCGGTGCGGCGGCCTCGGCATCCAGCGATCGCACAATGCCGTGCAGACTCTCTTCCTTACGTTCAACGCTCATCGCAACGTGGTGCGCCGCTAGCGCGTCATTCACCAGGCGAGTGATCGCGGCCTCGTCGCCCCAACGCGCCCACTCCCGCAGCATCTCTTCGGCAGGGGTGAGGTCAATGCGCAGACTCCAATCCGGGGTGTCTTCGCCATGCACCTGAATGACGATCACCGCATCTTTAAACTGAGTCAAGGAGAGCTGCCGCAGCCGCGCAGTCACCGGCTCAGCAATCAAGAGCGGATCAGGGCTATAAGTCGCCTCGCACCAAACCCACAGGCGATTAACGTCATCATCGGCCTCCATGTCAGGCTCAGCTACGTGCCCTTCTTCGGCAGACACGGCTTCACGATGCAGTGAGACCCGGCCCGAAGCCGCTCGCACACTCACCCAAACGCCCACATCTAGCGTGCTCAAAACTTCGCTGAGGTACCACGCGATCGCGTCAGGATCACCCTGGCGGGCCAAACTGAGGTGCGACAACACAATTGTCGTGGTCGTGTCATCCTTTGGCCATTGACTCGCTTCGTCCGCCGCTCCAGCCGGATCAGAAGATGGATGGATATCGGCTAGCTTCAGCGCCGCTCCAGCTTGGGCCTGCAACTGTGCCTGATGACGCTCCAGTCGGTTGAGGTAGATCGGCGCTGTCCAGTCGGGTTTCGCCTCACCGCTCTGGCGGCTGTAAATGTAGAGCTGATAAACCTGGGGATAGGTCTTGGTGACGAGGTGGTCGCTGGTAGCGTCCTCAATCAGAGCATCGACCAACCGAGAAATCGCGCCCGCTTGGTGTAAAGCGTGAGGCGTCTCGGTCAACACATGCAGAATATTGCCTCGCAGCCGCATCTGCACTCGCGCATTGGGTGCCAGATGCTGAGCGATCCAGTCATCGAGTGGCTGAGCCGCAGAAGCAGGTTGGGTTAGTAATGGAGACGGCTTAGCAGTCATAGACATTAACTATGGCTAGGTCTAGCGGCAGCGCCGGTCAGCGACCCTAAATATAGCTGTGAAGCATATCGCAGTCTGCCAGTTCTCACCAGTAAATCGCCTTAAATCGGCTAGATCTTTGCAGAATTTACCGCAAAACCTGGGCAGGATTGAGCTGTCTGGCTGCAGGCGCAGTGATACAACTGTCAATACTAGCTGCCGAGGTGAGAACGCTCATAAATATTTCGGCGTTTTGTACAAGTTAGCGTTTCACATTGCCATTCGACTGACGATCGCCCTGCCGATCCCTATCAATGCTCAATACCAATCCTTGAGAAACTGCGGGGGATCAGGCGATCGCAACGCCTGAGAATAGAGCGCATGGGTCGGCAAGAACAATGATTCAAGGCGGTCAACAGGCATGGTTCTAAACCAGGTGGTCATCGCCTGAGGTGGCCCCAAAAGATTTCTAGTCGTTGCTGAAAACTGCTAAAGATCGTCTGGATTTGCGATGATTGAGGCGGACTCAAGAGATTTGCCAAGTCTGGGGTCAGTTCATTATCTATTCGTCCCCACAGATAAAAATCCGGCTTGATCCAGGAAATTCCTACCGATTTACAGAAACCAGACGACGACTCTAGCCGTCGTCGCTTCGCTGCCTGGTGTTGCCAAGATGACATCGAGAGTTAATGCCATCATTGGACGGATCTATCGCCTTTGCAGTGAGGAGCGCTCCCCATTCCCTATATTCACAGAACCCGTGTCAGCACTCTGCTAATTCTGGATGGATTTTTCCCCAGTGAGACATGTAGCCCCATGCCCTCGAGCCGAAACGGTAGTCATAGCTAGCCGCAGTTTAATTAGGTCACCCCAGATGGCTGAAATTACCATCCGATCGGCTTTTAAATTCTGCATTTCGGATTCTGCCAGGGATTGCCGAGACTCGGCTGGCACCTCACCAGTAGGCAGGCATTGGAGAGCTCAGCCCTCACCGCTCTCACATTGAGCGACGCGGTGCGCCCGATGGTAGTAGTGGCGAGCGATCGCCGGACGCTGCGCCTGCTGGTGCAGACGACCTAGGCGATTGAGCACAATCATCAAGGGTTGAGACAGCGGCAGCGTTTGATAGGTTTCGAGTGCAGCAGTGAGATAGGCGAGCGCGAGAGCCAGATGGCGCGTATGTTCGCATAGCTGAGCCATTTGCACCATCAACGCAGCGGCTTCCACCCGCACGTCTTGGTAGGGCGTTAGCTCAACGAGAATATCGACAGCGGCTTCAAAGCTGCCGAGGGCCAGCCAATAGGCTTGTTCGTCCGCATAAATGCGACCGAGATAGTCGAGGGTCAGGGCGAGTTCTAAACTGTCTTCGCCGGTCTGCCAACAACTTAAGGCCTGCTGAAATTCAGCTTTGGCAGCAGCGTGATCCCCTTGCTGATAGTGCACTAGGGCCAAATTGTGAAACGCGATCGCGGTTTGCCGAGGGGCCTCAACATCGGCCAGCACCTCGATGGCGGCCCGCAACTCAGTTTCGGCCTGACGATAGCGGCGGCGGTCGAGATCAAGCAAGCCCAGGCCATTGAGAGAGCGGCCAACATTTAAGAGGCATTTTTCTTGCACAGCCGCCTCTAAGGCTTGCTGATAGGTACTCTTAGCTAGGGTGATATGGCCTTGAGCATAGAGGGCGGCGGCCTCTTCACACCGCTGTGCAGAGGGTAGCGTGGTGGCTGAGGCAGCGGTATTAATCGCTTGAGTCGCGGTGGCCAGCGCCGTTTGGGCAACCAGGGCCGCCATGGCTTTTTCCGCCGCGTTGGTCCAGCCCGTATGGCCACAGTGTCGGCTCCAAATCAAGAGTTCTTGAAAGGCCCGCTGGGCTCGCTCAAGCTGGCCCCGGTCAACCTGCTGCCAGCCTTCGAGGTAAAGCGCCCGGCAGCGAGCGAGGTCGAATTCTGATGAGTGGAGGGGCGCAGTCGTGGGTGAGGTGGGCTCGTTGCTCGGGGGCTCAGACGGAGTATCAGTGATCGGGCCGGGAATCAAACTAACGGAGGCGGTGGGGCGTCGCATGGGGGATCTCCTGTTTCGTTAATAGCAGTATGGGAGATGCCCCTAGGCCCAGACACTCAGGTTTCAGACAAGGACTTTGCACTTTTCGGCAAACCTCACTGTGAAAAGCTGCACCAAGACCTCCAGTGCTCCGCAGAGACTCAACTGTAGCGGTGCTTATCCGCTGCCAGTAATGGCGCTGAGCGGCCCTAAAAGGCGTCCCAGATCTGGAAAATTGCCGCCGCGTTGCCGCTAACAGCCGGATCATGAGCGGCGGCATCGAGCGGTCAAGCGGGTGCATTCGCCCATTGGGTGTCAGGGA
>CALCPB010000911.1 GCA_937897665.1 uncultured Halomicronema sp.
AGGTGAGCACGCTGCAAGGAGTGCTATTTTGTTTTCGAGCATTCGCAATTGCAGATCCTCAATAAACTCATCTCCTAAGCTAGGGTTCGCCACAAACAAATCGGGTGGCAGGGGATCACTACTCGCAATTACCTGTATCTCAGTCCCTTCCAGTCCCGGCTCCTTCACATACTCCGTGTAGCGAGAGAAAGAGTCTGTCCAGGCGTCTACCTGCCCTGACCGTAGTGCATCAGCTCCCTCTCGATTGAGCATCTGAACATCATAGTCCTGAGGTGATACCCCTTTATCCAGCAGCATCTTCATCGGCACGATGTGGCCTGCGGGCGAGCCTTTAGTCCGCATCGCAACTGTTTTGCCTTTGAGATCGGCCAAGGTCTGGATACCGCTGCCCACCCGCGTCATCACCATAGTGTAGTAGTTGGAGCGTGACACGCACACAATGGGGACGGCGTTAGCCCTTGCTCATAGCAGTAAATATTCAGACGGACCAGCCATGGCAAAGTCTAGCTCGTTGGCCAATAGCGCTGGTGCTGCAGCGGAGTAGTTCTCAACCGGGAAGAACTCAACCGGCAGCGCTAAGACTTCGGCAAGCACCTCTCGATATTGACCAAAATCTTGCTCAAGGGTTTCTAGGCCACTCAGATCGGTGACAGCAAACCTCAGCTTTTCTGGATATTTCTGCTGATCAGTAAGAGTTAAAGAAGGCCCCTTAGCGAGGGAGCAACCGCCTAACCCTAGTAAACTATATTTTAGGAAGGAGCGACGTTTTAACATATCAAAATCAACACAATAAGAGGCACCGTTATCACAACCACAACAGAGGTTTACGCAGATTGCCAGTCCCGAGAAATTTGCATATTTTCAGTAATAATCCTGACTGTCCTACACGAAAGAACAGATGCCATATCAAGCGCTTCTCATCCTTATCAATGAAAGGAACTAATAGGCTACCTTTTTAGGTTACCCAGCTGTTGAGTGACTTAACACTATAAGCCAGCAGACTCAGCCTATTTCCCTAGATCAGTAACACCAATTCGGCAAGGGCAGGCTACAGATGCTTGAAAGGAATTGCAGCATTCACGATGAGCCATATCAGGCGTCTACCATCTCAAAATAACGGCAGGTAAAGCCCTCCTGAGAACTCAAAAAATGGGGAGCCAATCCAAGCAAGCAGCATTGATTCCCCTTGAGGATTAGCAATTCCCATCACGACCAGCGGAAATTGAGCGTCAGCTTCTCAGTATATTGAATGAAAAATAAAAATCAGTTCACGCTTGTTTGCCTTGGTAGATCTCTGGGCAACTTTAAGGATGTCGGCAGGAACGCCTCTACTTAAAGGTCAGTTGTTTTTCACGATCTTCTAGAGGCGACAACATGAAGCGACGAAATTCCTTGGATATTCCCTTCAATGGATGGGTGATCGTCTGCCAGCAATGCAGATTGATGAATAAGGAGCTTATATTTCAAGCAAGACTTCGTTGAATTTCTTCCGACTTAATTAAAGGCATCCTAATGCTAACGGCTCTATAGGATTCTCATAATGAAACGACGTCATTTTCTTGCCTATTCCTTATTCTTTACTGCGGGGTGTGCCGCAACCACCAATAGTGGGCAGATTAGCGCTCCGAGCAATCAACGCAAGACTCTGCGCTTTGCGGTCACTGATGTGGTTGGGATGGAAGAATTACAGAACGATTATGAACCCTTTCGAGTTGCTCTAGAAGAGGTCTTAGAGCGACAGGTTGAGTTTTTTCCCACAGAAAACCTCATCGCCGCCGCCGCCGCCCTCCACGCTTTTGAAGTCGATATGGTTATGGCTGGGCCTTCAGAATATGTGGTGATTCGAGCTAAATCAGAAGCGCTGCCGGTTGTATCTCTGACACGGCTTAACTATCACTCGCTGATTGTGACCCGTGTTGACAGTGGAATCCAGGCATTAGCAGATTTAAAGGGTAAGACGGTTGGAATTACCGAGGTTGGCCAAACTGGCGGTCATATTGGAGGCGTCAAGCTCCTTGCTGACAGTGGCTTACAGCCAACCGATGACTATGAGATGATTGCCCTGGGCTCAACCGGTATCTGGACGAACTTGCAGGATGGCAGTGTTGATGCCGTGGTCGGGCTTCCTCACCGATATGAACAATTTCTCAGTACTGCAGGTGTGTCTGAAACCGAGTTTCCAATCATTGCTGAAGGTGCCCCGCTGCCCAACGATGTTTTTGTGCTCAATCGCTTACTGGAACCGGCTGAGGTGAAGGATATCCAATCTCGCATGCTTGAGCAGAAGGACAAACTGATAGCAGGGCTGCTGGCAACAGAGGGCAATCAAAAATTTCAGGGGGGCACGTTAGTCGCTGCAAACGATAGCGATTACGACATGGTGCGTGAAATGTATCGACTCATCGGGCAAGATACTTACCTCTAGGACCACCAGAATGGATGTTTTCGTAATTCCCGCTATTTATCCTGGCTATTCGCTAATCAGGATCGATTGATTGTAGGAATTCAGGCTAAGACATGATGCGCAGGTGTATCAAGCTATAGGCCAGGGCAAGCTGTTGGAGTAAAGGCATGGTAGAGAGCAATCAGGCGGGGGAGAGCCAACTTCTGGGTGTATCCCCAGGTCAAAAGAGGCAGCATCTGGGCTGGCTCAGCCCCTGGTTCGCCAACCTTGGCATCGCGCAACGAATTGGCTATGGCTACGTGTGTGCTATCAGTCTTGCTGTTGCCGGAACGGTAGTGGGATTAGTGTATGGAGAGTATTACCAATCTCAAGCAGAAACCCAATTACTGGTAGCGAATCAGCAGAAACATTTGCTGTATACATTATCAAACCTGTCCCTCAGCTTACGGTCTCATCCCCAAAGATTATTGGCTACGGCGGAAGGCACAGTATGGTTCCAATATGAAACGAATGAATTTTCACTCAGACTGTCGCAGACTGAAAAAGTGCTCGCTGAGCTTAGGGAATTTATCAATAACCATCCTGAGTTTGTCTCGACTGATTTGACAGAGTATCAAGACGTCTTAGATGGCTACGCTGGGACGTTCAAGGCTTACCAGCAGTTTATCCAATCCCTTTGGGAACAAATTGATCCGATCTACGGTGCTACAAGCGAGTCTGCTGCACAGCAACAGATTATCAATGCCGTCCTTGCTCCTGAAGCCCTGCAATTTGACACCCAGTTTGAACGGCTCTCTGAAGATCTCATCCGCATTCTCCAAGCGGCAGACGCGGAACAGCAGCAAGCTGAGGCTGGACTGCTCCAGGCCGATGCCCTGCGGTTGAAAATTATTACAGCCAGCATTGGTGTATCGGTAGTGATCGCGATTCTGTTAGCCCTGAGCACTAGTCAAGCGATCGCTCGTCCCATCAAAACCGTTACGGACATTGCCCAGCGCGTTACTCAAGAATCTAACTTTGATTTACAGGCACCTATTACCACCGAAAACGAAGTCGGCATCCTAACCAAGTCGCTCAACCAACTCATCAGCCGGGTTAAACAACTTTTAGAAGAGCAAGCCGCTCGCACGGTTGAGCTAGAGCAGGCAACCGCCTCAGCAGAGGCCGCCAATTACGCT
>CALCPB010000912.1 GCA_937897665.1 uncultured Halomicronema sp.
ATCGCCCGCGGCGGTTGGATCAACCATCGCCTATCGGTAGAGCGGTTTCAGAAATTACTGTCCGTTTTGCTAATCATGCTGGGCGCCCTACTTTGGCTATAAAAAGTGAGTTCAAATCCAGGACTTGTCAGAATCAAGAAGCGCGATCGTGTTCCCCTCGCTCCTCAACGCTATGTCCCCTCTCTTTAATCCGCGTCACCGTCTGGCCCTCGTCAGTGGCCTCATAGCCTGGCTGGTCGTTAGCTGCACCCCGACCGACCCGGCTAGTTTGCGCCCCCTGACGTCAGACACCGTTGACCTACCGACCCCGGCCACAATTACCCCACCAGTGCCGTCAGATCTGACAGTGATGACGGCTTCCCCAGCTTTAGAGCCAGCTGCGATTTGGCAGCGACTGCAGCAGCCCGACCGGCTTTATGTAGCGGTGCTGCGCCATGCCCTAGCCCCTGGTAGCGGTGACCCGGCCAACTTTCAGCTCGATGACTGTGCCACCCAGCGCAATTTGTCTGCCGAAGGCCGAGCCCAAGCCCAGCAGATCGGTCAGGCCTTTCGCGATCGCAACGTCACGGTACGGCAGGTCTGGTCAAGCCAGTGGTGTCGCTGTTTAGACACGGCGGAACTCATGGCGGTCGGGCCGGTCGAGCCCTTGCCCGCACTGAATTCATTTTTCCGCGATCGCAGCCAAGCAACGCCGCAAAATGAGGCGCTTAAAGAGCATTTCTGGCAGCAGGCCGAGCAGCCCGGTGTGGTTGTGATGGTGACCCATCAGGTCAATATCACCGAACTGACAGATATCGTGCCGAGATCGGGTGAGGCAGTCGTGATTCAAGTCGATGATACCGGCCTGACGCACCTGGGTCAGTTCATGCCAGAGCGATAAAACGTCGATGGGGGTGCGATCGCGCTACAGTAATCACGCCGCTATTGCCCCCGATTTCCGTCTCGCTATGCCAGCTCACGGCCCTCAGACAGACTATCAAGACGGTCTATTTGACCGGATTTTCATTCGGTTATTTAGCCGCAAAATGGCCAATGCGGTCGGTCAAAAGACGAGATTGACTGGCTACGAAGGGTTTGTCGATCTGTCGCAAAAAATCATGCAGGGGCGCAATGCTCAGCAGCAGCAGGCCCTCGTCGCGGTGGTACTGAAATCACTGGTACCGGCCCCCGTGCTGTGGCTGATTCGCCAGCTGTTTTCGCCCACTCAGCTCGTGTGTGAACTCAACGCCTGGTTTGCCACCGTGCTGTTTGAATGGCTGGTGGGGCCTTGCGAAGTCACAGACGTGACCGTGGAGGACAAAGGGGGAAAACCGCGATCGCAAAAAAGCGGCGTCCACATTAAAAAGTGTCGTTATTTAGAGCAGAGTCGCTGCGTGGGCATGTGCGTCAACATGTGCAAGCTGCCCACCCAAAACTTTTTCACCCAAGACTTTGGTATTCCCCTCACCATGACACCCAATTTTGAAGATTTCAGTTGCGAAATGGTGTTCGGGGCGGTGCCGCCCGCCTTAGAAACTGAAGACTGCTATCAGACACCCTGTTTGGTCGAACACTGTGCCATGGCCCCCTCGACCGCAAAACCTTGTCCCAAAGTCCGTCAGTAGAGCAGTCAGACTGGGCCCGGACAGCGATCGCTCGCCGCTGTAGACAATACCCTTCAGCCCCAGGTAAAAATTGCGGCACCCCAGCTCAAGCCTGCCCCAAAGCCTGAGGAGGCCACGACATCACCGGTTTTAACCTTACCCTCGCGCACCGCCTCATCCAACGCGATAGGAATCGATGCTGCTGACGTATTGCCATGGCGGGCCATATTGCTCAGCACCCGCTCCGCCGGGACTTCCAGACGGTTCGCAACGGCATCTAAAATGCGCTGGTTAGCCTGGTGCAGCAGCAGCCAATCAATCTCAGCGGCGGTTAGACCCGCATGGAACAACGCCTTTTCCAAAATTTCGGGGACTCGTTTCACGGCGAAGCGATACACCTCTTTGCCGTTCATCGTGACGGGCTGAAACGTCCCGGTTTGAATGGTAGTATCCCCCACCAAAGGTTTTGACTCAGCCTGATAGGTCAAGTTAAGCCAGCCGTTAAGGGCGCCGTCGCTGCGCAACTCAACGCCTAGG
>CALCPB010000913.1 GCA_937897665.1 uncultured Halomicronema sp.
GGTCTTTTTGCCGCAGTTTTGCACGGCGATCGCGGCGATTTTTGCCAGTTTTGCCCTGGGGTTGGTGCTGTCGGAGCAGTGGACGAAGGTGCTCACCGCCATCAATCCGGTTCCCTTTGGGGCCACCGATCCATTATTTGATCAAGACATCAGCTACTACCTGTTTCGGCTGCCGTTCTTAGAGGTGCTGGAATTTTGGTGGATCAGCCTGATGTTTTTTGCCCTGGTCAGTGTGACGCTGATTTATCTTTCGTCGGGCGAAAGTTTAAGCAACGGCCGGTTTCCCGGCTTTTTGCCCTCGCAGCAGCGCCATCTCTACGGTTTGGGCGGCGTTTTGCTACTCGCGACTAGCTTGAATCACTGGCTGGGTCGCTACGAGATTTTGTATTCTCCCCAGGGGGTGGTGTACGGCGCGAGCTACACCGATGTGACGGTGGGGCTGCCGGTGTATACTGCGCTGAGCCTGATATCGCTGCTGTTGGGGTTGGGCATGCTCTGGCGCACGGTGTTTTGGGCGGTGGGGGTGCGCGACGTGTTTGTCTGGCTGGGCGAAGTGGGTCAGCGCCGTTATGCCAAATTGCCCCCGATCGCCGCTCGACCGTTATCGGCCCGCCCGTTGCTGTGGGGCTTAGCCGCTTACCTGCTGCTAGCCTTGGTGGGCGGGCTGGTGTTGCCGAGGGTGGTGCAGCAGATTGTGGTTAAACCCAATGAACTGCAGCGGGAAGCCCCATATATCGAGCGGGCGATCGCCCTCACTCGCCACGCCTTTGCCCTCGCCGATATTGACGTGCAGCCCTTTGAGCCGCAAGGCGATCTGGTCGCTGCCGACCTCGAAGAAAATCGCCTCACCTTAGACAACATTCGCCTGTGGGACACTCGCCCCCTGCTGGAAAGTAACCGCCAGCTGCAGCAGATTCGCTTGTATTACGAATTTGCGGACGCCGATGTCGATCGCTACGCATTTCAGCAAGATGATGGCTCTGCGTCTCTGCGCCAGGTATTGATCTCGGCCCGCGAGCTGAATTTTGAACAGGTGCCCGACGTGGCTAAAACCTGGGTCAACCAGCATCTGGTCTATACCCACGGCTACGGCTTTACCATGAGCCCAGTGAACACTGCTGACGAAGACGGGTTGCCCACTTACTTTATTCAAGACATCGACCATACCCCCAGCAATGCGGCGGTGCAGCGCAGCGTTCCCGTCGGCCAGCCGCGCATTTATTTTGGCGAGCTGACCGATTCCTACGTCATGGTCGATACCCAGGTGCCTGAACTCGACTACCCCAGCGGTGACGACAATGCCTATACCACCTATGGCGGTGACAGCGGCATAGCGCTGGCCAATCCCTTCACGCGGCTGCTGTTTGCCTGGCACCTCAAAGACTGGCAAATGCTCTTTACTGAGGACTTCACTGACTCGACACGCCTGCTCTTTCGGCGGCGCATCACCGATCGCGTTGAAGCGATCGCTCCCTTTCTGCGCTTTGATACTGCTCCTTACCTGGTGCCCCGGCAAGTGAAGCCGTGGCTCCGCCTACTGAGCCCGACTACCTGTATTGGGTGATCGATGCTTACACCACCAGCGATCGCTATCCCTATTCCGACCCGCTGGGCAACGATTTCAACTACATTCGCAACTCGGTGAAGGTTGTCATCGACGCCTATAACGGGGCGACCCGATTCTTCATCACCGATCCGGGTGACCCGATCATTCAAACCTGGAGCCGTCTCTTACCGGGCATGTTTCATCCGATTGAGGCGATGCCTCCGGCCCTCTTCGACCATATCCGCTACCCGCAGGATTATTTTGAGGTGCAGTCGAATCAGTTGATGACCTACCACATGACCGATCCGCAGGTGTTCTACAACCGCGAAGATCAGTGGCGCGCCCCTAATGAGATCTATGCCAACGAAGCGCAGGAGGTGCAGCCCTACTATTTGATCATGCGGTTGCCTGACGCCGAGACGGAGGAGTTCATTCAGCTGCGGCCCTTTACCCCCGCCCAGCGCAATAATCAGGTGGCCTGGTTGGCGGCCAGTTCGACCGGCGATCGCTATGGTGAAATGCTGCTCTACCGCTTTCCCAAGCAGGTGTTGGTGTTTGGGCCAGAGCAAATCGAAGCCCGCATCAATCAAGACCCAGCGATCTCTCAACGCATTTCATTGTGGAATACGCAGGGGTCGCTGGCGATTCAGGGCAATTTGTTAGTGATTCCGATCGAGCGATCGCTGCTGTATGTCGAGCCGCTGTATCTAGAAGCGGAGCAAAACAGCCTGCCGATTTTGGCGCGGGTGATTTTGGTCTATCGCAACCGTATTGCCATGGCCGAAAATCTCGCCGATGCCCTCTCCGCCATCTTTGTGCAAGAACGGGAAGCGGCGGCACCGGTACTGCGAGATATTGAAGACGGCGCTCAGACCCTGGATGATCTGGTTCCTGGCTTAATTGATGTCCCGGCATCGCCCGATGCGGCTGAACCCGCTGACGACTCTTAGAACACTTCCACACACACAAGTCGCTGTATACCTTTTACAACGGGGTTTCTAAAGATCGGTTGCGATCGTTTTATGGGCGGTATGACCTCACCTAACCTCTCCGTATCAAGGCTGCCGCCTATACACATCTCTAGAGCTCAGCGAAAAGGCCGATCCTAAGGGGGATCTGTCCAAATTCAATCCTGAATTTCCCCCTTTTTAAGGGTGATTAAGGGGGATCTATCCCAATGCATGGGCCAAAGAATGACTTATGTATAAGCCGTAGCCTTATCAAGGAGAGGAACCAGATGTCCTGTCAAACTTGGGTCAAATTTGTTCACTAGCCTGTGAATCAGCCTCCCCTAAGCCC
>CALCPB010000914.1 GCA_937897665.1 uncultured Halomicronema sp.
AAAGTGCAACTTGATTAAATCTTGTTCTGATAGTACCCGAGGGGCCAGAATACCTAGCAACCCTGCTTACTAGGTTCTTGGCTGAACATCTGCAGCAGTCTATGCCATGAGCGCAGGAGACTCCTCAGTATGAGCCGGGAACATCGGGCCGCCGCCGTTAAAAAAAGCCGGGGTCTCTTGCGAAACCCCGGCTTTCTAAATCAAAAATGACAACCTAGCTGAGAATTAGCTAACAGGCTGGGGAGTTTTGGCCGTGAGGCGCTCATAGCTTTCGCGCATCTTGAGACCCACTAGAACTTGGAACAGACCGCTACCGTTCTTAGAACCAGGATACTCGCGGTGCTTGAGCAACAGCTCGGTCATCTCGCCGTAGTACTTGGTCGAGGTATTGCTGAGATGGCTCTCAACGTATATCAACTCTTCTAGGCGCTCAAACTGACCATCAAGCTCTAACACTGAGACGTCGTGGCCGTAGTAGCTGTCAGGGCCATAATGCATCCGAATGCCGGGGAAGGAGCAAGTCAACTTGCGACCGCAGGGAATCCAATCAATGGTCGAGCCTTCATCAAATAGATAGACCGGGTCAAACCCTTCGACGCTCTCTTTCTGGAGCAACCGCACGCGCAGGATTTTCCGCTCTTTCTCTTCGTCGGGGATGAGCTGCGTTGGCAAGATTTGAATGACGACATCAGCATATTGCTTCTGGATGTCGATGTAGGCTTCAAAATCGTGACGACGAGAGTTGATTGAGGCCAGCACATCCTCATAGGTGTGTCCCCGCTCAGCCATATCACGCTGAATCTTCCACGCGATTTTGACGTCATCGTGAATATCGAGATAGACGCTGAAATCAATCAGGCCGCGCACCCGCTCGTCATACATCGGGTGCAACCCTTCGATGACGATAATGTGGTTGGGAGCAACACGCTCAGGCGGGTCAAGTTCGCCGGTCTCGTGGTTGTAGATCGGCTTGTCGATAGAAGTGCCTGCTTTGAGCGCTGTGATTTGTTCGTACATCAAATCAAAGTTGTTTGCTTCGGGGTTGAGCGCCGTGACACCCGCCGCCTTACGCTGCTTGCGATCAAGACTGTGATAGTCATCTAAACAGATAACGGTAATGAACTCTTCCCCAAACAAATCTTCTAATCGTCTCAAAAATGTGGACTTACCACATCCAGAGGCGCCAGCAACCCCAATTAAAACCACGCGATCCGGCTTACTTGTCATAGCTTTCCTCGAGCAAAACAGAAAACAACTGCGATAGAGATTAAGTTAGAGCGCAACGGCGGAACAAAGGCGGTAGCAGCCACCCATCAAGCTGTCGTTGCGAATACCTTAATTTAGTGAAGCAACTATAGTCAGCGTCTACACATCGTCCTAATCGGGTTGAGCAAGCCGGATAGAAGGCTTTGATTGCCGCCACCACAACTAACAGACGTTAATCATGGGTGGGCAATAAGAGCCGTAAACCGCTGGTCAAAAGCCTTGCTCAAGCACAGACATGTCAAGCCGGTTCAGACCATTCCGAGCACGAGAATCCCGATGTTTACGCTGTTAATGAATAGAATACTATTAAATTGGTATCACGGCTTACAAGCGCGGAGCCAATTAAATATTTGATGAAATTTTGACTGAAGCGATTTGCTGCCGGCTCTTTGCGCTGAATCTCACGGCCCAATTCACCCCCATGGAGCAGCTGTGCTTGCCAGGCGATCGCCGAGGGCTTTGCCAACGCTCTCGCCAACCAGTACCCGTTTTTGTATACCAGTCAAGGGTTCGGGCCAAGACGGTCAGCAGTCACACCGGCAAAAAAATGTTCGCAGCAGAATAATCTTTTAATAAATCTAAAATTGCGTTGAACGACACAATGTTTTCGCAAGCCGCCGATTAGATTATTCCAAACTGCAGGTCACAGGTGCTCAGCATTGGGTTCAGTTGCTCCAGCATTTCCAGTTTTCTAGACTGGTTTGATTAGGAGAGCTTTCCGTTACAGTGATACGCTAGAGAAAATGTTCGGCAAGCGTTAGCTATTGATGTTTCCTTAGGTGGAATGCATGTTTTGGATAGACGACTTTGCCAGTCAAGGCAGATTCTCGGAGTCATAATAGTCAGCACATGTACAATCCAAGCGTAAGTGGCGGCAACGTCAGCTCTGTAGCGGGAAGTCGCTTATTTGTATACGAAGTCAAGGGACTGCGTCAAAACGCTGAAACTGACAAGATAAATACCCCCATTCGCAAGAGTGGCAGTGTGTTTATCACAGTTCCTTACAATCGGATGAATCAAGAGATGCAGCGCATCACTCGCCTTGGCGGGGAGATCGTAGGCATCCGTTCGGTCAGCGAATCCAATGGGCAGAGCCCCCCTGCAGCGACCGCAAAGCAAGACACTGGTAAGTCTATGACTCAAGCGACGCCCAAGGCGAAAAAAGATATCCCTGTCAACCTTTACAAACCGAAAGCCCCTTTCGTCGGTAAGGTGATCTCGAATGAGCCGCTGGTTGCTGAAGGCGGTTCAGGGATCGTTCAGCACATCAAAATTGACCTCTCGGGTGGCGATTATCGCTACCTCGAAGGCCAGAGTGCGGGCATCATTCCCGAAGGTACCGATGACAAGGGCAAGCCTCACAAGCTGCGTTTGTACTCCATTGCTTCTACGCAGCATGGGGACGACATGAATGATAAGACCGTGTCTCTCTGTGTCAGAGAGCTGGAGTACAAAGATCCCGAGACTGGCGAAACCGTTTACGGCACCTGTTCTTCTTACCTATGTCACATCGAGCCTGGCGCTGACGTGAAGGTTACCGGCCCAGTCGGTAAGGAAATGCTGCTGCCTGATGATGAGGATGCCACCATTATTATGCTGGCAACAGGCACTGGGATTGCTCCCTTTCGAGCGTATTTGTGGCGCATGTTTAAGGATGTTGAGCGGGAAGCAAACCCCGACTATCAGTTCAAAGGTAAAGCTTGGCTGATCTTCGGTGTCCCCTACAGCGCCAACATTCTCTACAAAGAGGAGCTAGAGGAAATTCAGGCGAAGTACCCAGATAATTTTGAGCTGACCTATGCTATCAGCCGTGAGCAGCAGAATGCTGAGGGCGGCAAGATGTATATTCAGAATCGGGTAGCTGAAAACGCGGCCAGAATTTGGGAACTGGTGCAAGACCCCAAAACTCACACCTACATGTGTGGTCTGAAGGGCATGGAAGACGGCATTGATGCGGCGCTTTCTGCGGAAGCAGAAAAGAACGGTGCCAACTGGGAAGACTTCCGTAAGCAGATGAAGAAAGAGCATCGCTGGCACGTAGAGACCTACTAGATCTCGGCAAGCCCACATTTTTGCCCTCCCTGACTGATGGAAAGGGGGGTAGCCGAGGGGCTAGCTTAGACACCCGTTTGATGATTATGCCGACCGGAGAGGATTTAGCCCCTCTCCGGTTTTTGTTTGGCGTCAGACATCCCCTACCATGAGTAGAAAATGGACAGAAGGTAGAGACAACGTGGCGGTTAAAGTAGGTCTGTTGGGATTGGGGACAGTGGGCACTGGGACAGCAAAAATCTTGCTAGACCCTACAGAGCGACATCCTCTCGTGAGTGAAATCGAGGTAGCTCGGGTAGGGGTACGATCGCTCGACAAACCCCGTGGCATTGAAATTGCTGCCGACCGATTTACTACCGATCTAGAAGCCATCGTGACTGATCCCGATATTGATGTCGTGGTGGAGCTAATCGGCGGCTTAGAGCCAGCGCGATCGCTGATGCTGAAGGCGATTCACCAGGGTAAGCATGTGGTCACGGCCAACAAGGCGGTGATTGCTCGCTATGGCGACGAAATTTTTACGGCAGCAAATGAAGCAGGCGTTTATGTGCTGTTGGAAGCGGCAGTCGGTGGCGGTATTCCCGTCATTCAGCCGTTGAAACAGGCGCTGGGGGTCAACCGCATTCAGGCGGTGACAGGCATTGTGAATGGCACGACGAATTACATCCTGACTCGGATGCAAGAGGAGGGCGGCGACTTTGAGACCATTTTGGCCGATGCCCAAGCGCTGGGCTATGCCGAAGCTGACCCCACCGCCGACGTCGATGGGCTAGATGCTGCCGATAAGATCGCGATTTTGGCCTCGCTCGCGTTTGGGGGCCGCATCAAGCTCTCTGATGTGTATTGCGAAGGCATTCGTCACGTGAGCGCGGCGGATATTGCCTATGCAGAGCGGTTGGGATTTGTGATTAAACTGCCGGCGATCGCCCGCCGCGATATTTGTCCGACCTCTAACGAAACGCTTGATCAGCTGCAGTTGCGGGTGCATCCGACGCTGGTGCCTGATCACCATCCTCTCGCTAGCGTCAACGGGGTCTACAACGCCATTTTGGTGGAGGGTGAGCCGATTGGCCAAGTGATGTTCTTTGGGCCAGGAGCGGGCGAAGGCCCCACTGCGAGCGCCGTCGCCTCCGATATCTTAAATATTGCCGCCACTCTGAAATCGCAAAGCGTCGCCGCTCAGGCGGAGCCTCAAAATCCGCTGCTAGCCTGCACCCACCAGCACTATTGCCAGGTTAGCCCCATGACCGATATCGTCAGTCGCTTTTATGTGCGGCTGTTGGCGGAAGATCAGCCAGGGGTGATTGGCCAGGTGGGATTGTGCTTTGGCAACCACGAAGTCAGCATTGAGTCGGTGGTGCAAATTGACCTGCACGACGGCATTGGTGAAATTGTGGTGGTGACTCATGAGGTGTCGGAACGCAATTTTCAAACGGCGCTAGA
>CALCPB010000915.1 GCA_937897665.1 uncultured Halomicronema sp.
CCCGACTCAAACGCCCGGCATCCGTCAGCTGCTCGCTCGCCTCAATAAATTTTTGCCCCCACCAAGTGCGACTCATTTTGGCCATGCTGCTTACTCCAAAATTGCGCTCTTGTTCAACGCGATTAATTCCTTAAAGGCATCGTTATCGAGTTCCGTCAGCCACGACTCGTCAGCTCCGACGATCGCCCCCGCCAGCTTTTTCTTATCCTCAATCATCTGGTCAATGCGCTCCTCTAGCGTCCCCAGGGTGACGAATTTGTGGACGAAGACATTCTTCTTTTGACCAATGCGAAAGGCGCGATCGGTGGCCTGGTCTTCGACGGCGGGGTTCCACCAGCGATCGAAGTGGAAGACGTGGCTAGCTTTCGTCAGAGTAATGCCGACCCCGGCAGCCTTGAGGGATAGGAGGAAGATGGTCGGGGGCGTTTCCGGAGCTTGGAAGGCGCTGATCATCTGCTCGCGCTTGTTGCGGTTAGTGCCGCCGTGGATGTAGTAAGTGGGGTAGTGGCGGGTGTGACGTAGGTGGTGTTCTAGGGCATCACCGATTTCGCGAAACTGGCTAACTACCAAGGCGCTTTCGCCTTCTTCGATCACATCTTCCAGCATTTCGGTGAGGCGGCTGAGCTTGTGCGATCGCGTTGGGGTAAATTCGCTGTCGTCTTGCAAAAACTGGCGCGGATGGTTGCAGATCTGCTTGAGCTTGGTCAAGGTAGCGAGAATCAGTCCCTTGCGCTGGATGCCCTCACTGCTTTCGATCTGTTCCGCTACGTCCTTGAGCACCGCTTCGTAGAGGGAGGCTTGCTCTTTGGTGAGGTTGCAAAACAGCTTTTGCTCCACCTTATCAGGCAAGTCTTTGATAATGCTTTGATCGGTTTTGAGCCGCCGCAAAATGAACGGCTCCACCAGTTTTTTGAGCGTGGCGGAGCGCCGCCGGCTGTTGTCTCGTTGAATCGGCACCTCAAACTGCTTGCGAAACTGGCCTTGGGTGCCCAGATAGCCCGGATTGAGGAAATTGAAGATCGACCAGAGATCGAGCAGGCGGTTTTCGACTGGGGTGCCGGTGAGGGCCAGCCGGTGATTCGCCTCCAGCTTCAGGATGGCTTTGGTCTGAGCCGCTTTGGGATTTTTGATGTTTTGGGCTTCATCCAGCACGACGCGGTGCCAGTTGACCGCGCCGAATAATTTGGCATCTTTGCGCGCCAGAGTGAAGGAGGTGATCACTACATCATGGTCGCGACACAGCGCTTTGAAGGCTTTGGCATCCTTAGCGCGATCGCTGCCGTGATGAACGACAGCCGTCAGCTCTGGCGCAAATTTTTCGACCTCGTGTTGCCAGTTGCCCAGCACCGAGGTCGGCCCGATCAGCAGCGTGGGGGGCACTTTCGCCCCGGCCTCGGCGGCCAGTTCTCGCTCTTGCACCAGGCGAGCAATCACCTGAACGGTTATGCCCAACCCCATATCGTCCGCTAGACAGCCATTCAGCACCAGACATTCCAGATAGTGCAGCCAAGATAGGCCCCGCTGCTGATACTCCCGTAGCGTGCCGTGAAACTGGGCCGGGTCGTCGGTGATTTGCAGGCGGGCTTTATCGCTGAGTTGGGTGAGCATCGTGGCCAGCGTATCGCCGCGATCGAAGTTGACCTCTAAATCATCCTCATCCCCACTGGCGGCGAGCTTCATAAAGTCGAGCAGGCTCATTTCGGGATGGTCGGCCTGCTGCTCTTTCCAGAACGCCAGCATTTGCTGCATCTTGTCCTGATCCAGCTCCATCCACTGGCCGCGAAACTTGACCAGAGGCGATTTGGCGGATACCAGTTGCCGCCATTCCTGCTCGCTCACGGGCTGGTCGCCGATCGCCAGCTCGTACTTGTACTGCACCAGCGTCTCGAAGGAGAAGTAGCTTTTGCTTTTGTTGTAGCCACCCAGGGATTTGCCCTGGGCTTTGAGCTTGACCTTGGCGCGACGGCGGCCCTGCGGCGTCCACCAGGCGGGGATGATCACTTTGTACCCAGCATCTTCCAGCACCCAAGCCGCCTCTTTGAGGAAGTTAAAGGCGGTATCGAGATCGACAACAATGCCGACCGGTTCATCGGTTTCC
>CALCPB010000916.1 GCA_937897665.1 uncultured Halomicronema sp.
CGCTGACCTACCTCCTTTCCTTTCTCTTCGCTCTTCCGATCTGCCCTGCAGGGCTGTATGATGGAGCATGAGGGCGAGTACGTGCGGATGTTTGGCATCGACCCGGTCGCCAAGCAGCGCCTGACTCCGATTACCATTCATCGGCCCGGAGACGTCGTCAATAGCGGTCGCCAAGTCATGTCATCGGCTTCTCCCAATGTGGTCAATCCCGTGACGAATCCCCCCCTCTACTCTCAGGGCCCGGCCAACGGCAACGGTCATGGGCAGCGCTTGGCTGACGAGGTGGTGCAGCAAGTGCGGCAACTCGTCGGGCAGGGCTATCGCATCAGCCTAGAACATGCCGATGTACGGCGCTATCGCAGTGGCGCTTGGCAAAACGGCGGCGTGTTAGAGGGGCATAATCCGGCAGCGGTGTTGGCGGCGTTAGAGGCGAGTTTGGCTTCTCACTCTGGCCAGTATGTCCGCCTCATCGGCGTTGATACTCAGGCGAAGCGCCGGGTGCTAGAAACGACTATCCAGCGTCCCTAATTGCTCTCGCTATTGTGCAGACACCGCAACCGCTAAGGATGGCCAGCTTCTATGTCGGGGCCAATGTTGAAGTCGGGCCCGAGGTCGTCATCGCAGCGGGAACGGTGTTAGAGGCGGCACCAGGGTCTCGTCTGATTATCGAGGCGGGGGTGTGCATTGGCGCTGGGGTCGTCATCCAAGCCTATGGCGGCGACTTACGACTGGCGACCGGGGCCAATGTGGGCCAAGCCGTGCTGCTGTTGGGCACGGGGACGATCGGCGCGCATGCCTGTATCGGGGCCGAAAGTACGCTGATTAATCCCGCTGTGGCAGCGGCGGCAGTGGTGTCGGCCCGATCGCTGATCGGCGATCGCTCTGCAAGGCAACCTGCCAGTCCTGCTGAGACCAATGGTCATGCCCCCTCTGCAGCCAGTCAAAACGGCAGCACACCGACCCCCACTGCGGACCCAGAGCCTGCAGCCGCAAATAATGGTCAGGCCGCTCACAATGGCAATGGCCTTGCAACGTATGATCCGGTTTACGGACGCGAGCAGGTCAGGCAGCTCATGAAAACGCTATTTCCCCATCGCGATGCGCTGAACGTCGAAGACAACGCCACCTGATGTGACGATTTCTCGGTTCTCATCGCCGCTTCCGTCAACTGTTCTTACAATGTAAACAGCGCCCGTCAACCTCTGTGAGACCCCGCCATGGTGGCCAGCAATTCCAAACTCTCCCTGTCGCAACCGTCGCCTGAAGCTCGACGCTGGGCTTCCAAACTAAAAGGGGCCGCGCTCGGGTTAGTCTCTACAGAAAGTTTCCCTGCGGTGGTCGGTACGGCAGATGCCATGCTCAAATCATCCGACGTCACTCTGATTGGCTACGAAAAAACGGGAGCCGGTCAGTGTACAGCGGACGTTCGGGGTGGTGTGGCAGACGTCCGGATGGCGGTCGAAGCGGGCAGCCAAACCGCCAAACAGTTCGGTCAGTTTTTAGCCTCTTCGATCATTGCGCGACCGTTGCCCAATTTAGAAGCGGTGTTGCCGATTTGCGCCCACCTAGATGAGCTGGAACGCATTGGCAAGGGCCGCATCGGTAGCGGGGCGTTGGGCCTGCTAGAAACCCGAGGATTCCCGGCGATGGTGGGTGCTGCCGATGCGATGACGAAGTCTGCTGAAGTGCAGGTGGTGGCGCACCAGTCGATTGGCGATGGCCTTTGTACCGTAATCATTCGCGGGTCACTCTCGAACGTGGCGATCGCGGTGGAAGCGGGTATGCACGAAGCCGAGCGCATTGGTGAACTGCATGCCGTGATGGTGATTCCTCGACCGCTGGACGATCTGGAACATTCTCTGCCAATGGCCGAGGAAATGGCAACCGAGCAGCCGGTACGTCTGCCCATCAAGCTCGAAGAAAAAGAGAAAGAGTTAGTATCGCTGCCAGAGCCCGCTGAAGCGGAAGTGGTGCAGGAAATGGCCTTACCGCAGCCCGAAGCCGCCGTTCAAGAACTCGCCTTGCCACAGCCGGAAGCGGCATCCCTCGCCCCCAAGGTGGTGCCCCAACCCCTACCGCTCGAAGAAAGCGAGTTGGATTAACTCGTTGATGATGCCTCGACTCCAACTGGGTCAGTGCAGTGAAAATGACTCGTCTGCTCCGGTTGAGTGTTGTCAAAACGTCAAAGGCTACTGAGAAAGTCCACAACTTTCGCCCAGACCTGATCGAGCAGCGTGGCCGCGTGGGCATCGAACCAAGCAATCGGGCGTTTGCGGAACCAGGTGCGCTGACGTTTGGCAAACTGACAGGTATGTTGAACAATCAGCTGCTCCACCTCAGCCAGAGAGTAATCTCCGGCCAGGTAACCCAACACTTCGCCATAGCCTAAGGTTTGCAGCAGCGGCAAATCCGCCCCGTAGCGATCGCAGAGCGTCTCCACCTCTGCCACCAAGCCCTGCGCCAGCATATGAGCCGTGCGTTCTGCAATGCGTGTCTTCAGCACGTCGCTATCGCTATCGAGTCCTATATACAGGATCGGGTAGAGGGGCGGACGTTTACCCTGCTGACGCGAGAGCGGCTGACCGGTGACGTAGGCTACCTCTAGGGCGCGTAGGGTACGCACCGCGTCATTGGGATGAATACGATCGCTTGCAGTTGGATCAACTTGCCGCAGCATGGCGTGGCATTGAGCCTGACCCAGCTGCAGCAGCTGCGATCGCAAGGCGGCTTGGGGCGACACCGGGGGGATCTGCAACCCATCCACCACCGCTGAAATGTAAAGTCCTGTGCCACCAACTAAGCAAGGCAGCCGTTCTCGACTATCGTGTAGCTGCTTGATCAGCGTCTGGGCCTGTTGCTGATAGGCGGCAACGGTCATCGTCGTCGTGGGATGACAGATATCGATGAGATAATGGGGTGCTTGCGATCGCTCAGCTACCGTCGGTTTGGCGGTGCCGATATCAAACTCGCGATAGACCAAGCGCGAATCAGCGCTCAAAATTGAGAGCGGCAAACGCTGCGCCAACTGCAGCGATAAGCCCGTTTTGCCCGTGGCCGTTGCGCCACCAATCACAATTAGGCAGGGGGGATGCATTTGGCCCTGCATATAGCGTAGAACGGATGTATTTTCCGCATCTTGATTGGCGACGGCAGAAATGGGTGATGTCATCCCCCTTCAAGCATCCTCAGAAATGGCTCTATGCCCTGCATGAGCCTGTTTGTGTTAGAATTTTAGGGTCATTTGACTTTAATGACGGCCAAAGGCGCTAGAACGCCTTTTTAGGAGTAAAAGATTTATGGCGACCAATTACGGTGCTGAGCAGATTCAGGTACTAGAGGGACTAGAGCCTGTCCGCAAGCGACCTGGCATGTACATCGGCAGCACCGGGCCGCGCGGTTTGCATCACCTAGTGTACGAGGTGGTGGATAACTCTGTCGATGAGGCGCTGGCAGGCCACTGTCGCTACATTAAAATCGACCTCAATGCCGATGGTTCGGTCACCGTTCAAGATGACGGTCGGGGCATTCCCACCGATGTGCACCCCCACACGGGCAAGTCCGCGCTAGAGACGGTGCTGACGGTGCTGCACGCGGGCGGTAAGTTTGACGGCAGCAGCTACAAAGTCTCCGGTGGCCTGCACGGGGTCGGGATCTCTGTTGTGAACGCCCTGTCGGAATGGGTGGAAGTAACAGTGTGGCGCGATCGCAAAACCCATCTGCAGCGGTTTGAGCGCGGCATTCCCATCGGTGAGCTGCGGGTCAGTCCCGCTAGCAACAATCAGACGGGCACCTCGGTTACCTTTAAACCCGACGCCACCATTTTTACGACGGTCACTGAGTTTGACTACGACACCCTGGCGGGCCGCATGCGCGAATTGGCCTACCTCAATGGGGGGGTCGACATTACCTTTACGGACAATCGCCTAGATCTGCTCAAGGCCAGTGAACCGCGGGTGTCTCACTACCTCTACGAAGGGGGCATTAAGGAATACGTTCAATACATCAATAACGAGAAGCAGGCGCTGCACGAAGAGATCGTGTACGTGCAGGGCGAGCGGGATGGCGTCCAGGTAGAAGTGGCGCTGCAGTGGTGCATTGATGCCTACTCGGACACGCTGCTTGGCTTCGCCAACAACATTCGCACGGTGGACGGCGGTACGCACCTAGAGGGCCTCAAGACCGTGCTCACCCGCACGTTAAACAACTTTGCCAAGAAGCGGAATAAGCGTAAAGACAACGACTCCAACCTAAGTGGCGAAAACATTCGCGAAGGGCTGACGGCGGTGATCTCGGTGAAGGTGCCGGAGCCAGAATTTGAAGGCCAAACCAAGACGAAGCTGGGCAACACCGAAGTGCGCGGCATCGTCGATACGCTGGTGGGCGAAACCCTGACGGAATATTTGGACTTTCATCCCAATGTGGTTGACTCCATTTTAGAAAAGGCGATTCAGGCGTTTAACGCGGCGGAAGCGGCTCGCCGAGCGCGAGAACTGGTGCGCCGTAAGTCAGTGCTAGAGTCTTCGACGTTGCCGGGTAAGCTAGCGGACTGTAGCAGCCGCGACCCCAGCGAGTCTGAGATTTTTATTGTGGAAGGGGACTCAGCAGGCGGTAGCGCGAAGCAGGGCCGCGATCGCCAGTTTCAGGCGATTTTGCCGCTGCGAGGCAAGATTCTCAACATTGAAAAAACCGATGACGCCAAGATTTACAAGAACACTGAGGTGCAGGCGCTGATTACTGCCCTCGGATTGGGCATTCGGGGTGAAGAGTTCGATGAGTCGCAGCTGCGATATCACCGCATTTGTCTGATGACTGACGCCGATGTGGATGGCGCACACATTCGCACGCTGCTGCTGACGTTCTTCTATCGCTATCAGCGCGCCTTGATCGACCAGGGATTCGTCTATATTGCCTGTCCGCCGCTGTACAAAATTGAGCGAGGCCGCAATCACTGGTATTGCTACAGCGATCGCGAACGCGATGCCATCCTGAATGATTTCCCTGACAATGCTAACTACGGCCTCCAGCGCTTTAAGGGTCTGGGTGAGATGATGCCCGTGCAGCTGTGGGAAACCACGATGAATCCTGAAACCCGCACCTTGAAGCAGGTGGAAATTGAGGATGCGGCTGAGGCCGATCGCATCTTTACGGTGTTGATGGGCGATCGGGTTGCGCCCCGCCGCGAGTTCATCGAAACCTACGGTTCGCGCCTGGGTCTTGAAGATCTGGATATCTAACGGGCAAGTCGTTCACCCAATTCATTCCAACACAGCTAAGGAGGATGGCACAAACATCATCCCCCTTAAATTGTTCAGCCATAGTTGTCGAGCCTTTGTAGCGCAGATATTCGCCCAGGGCGGCAATCATGCCGGAGGCGAGAATCAGCAAAACGCTGAGGGCATTCATGTCGGGTTTGACGCCATTGCGAATGCGACTAAAAATTTCTAACGGCAGGGGATTCGCGCCCCCGCCCGCCGTGAAGCTAGAGATCAGGAGATCATCCACGCTCAACACAAAAGCGAGCAGGCACCCCGCCACGATCGCGGGCATGAGCTGCGGCAGCAACACCTGAATCAGCGCCTGAGCCGGGGTTGCGCCTAAATCGAGGGCGGCCTCTTCAAGATTGGGATCGAGACTGCCCAAACGACTGGAAACCACTACGGCAATATAGGCCAAACAAAACACCATGTGGGCGGCAATAATCGTCCAAATGCTGAGGGGAATCGCCATGGAGGCGAGAAAGACCAGGGTCGCGACGGCGATCGAAATATCCGGGATGATCAGCGGCAGATAAGACACGCCCCGATAGACGCCCTTACCCGGAAAATAGTACTTCGCGAGCCCGATCGCCATCAACGTGCCCAGCACTGACGAGATCGCGACAGCTACAATCGCCACAAACAACGTATCCTGCAGCGCCCGGAAAATGCGCGTGTCTTGAAACAGGCTCTCATACCATTTGAGGCTGAACCCCTGCCAGACTGACGTATAGCGAATCGAATCATTGAAGCTATACACCGTCAGCACCAAAATGGGGCCATACATAAAGGCAAATAGGGCCGTCGTGAGCCACCCCTGCCAGGTGCGCGGTAAAGGCCAGAATGCTGGTAAACGCATAAGCCGCTCGTCCTCTCTAGGCCTCTTTGACCGAATCGCGATCGCCATACTTCAGCAGCAGCGCGATCATCATACTGACCGCCAGGATCATCACCATGCTCAACGCTGAGCCCAGGCCCCAGTTGCGCGTAATGCCCAAAAACTGGTTGTAAATCAGCCGCGAAATCGTCATGCTAGAGGCCCCTCCCAGCAGCGTGGGAACGACAAAATCGCCCATGCTGGTGATGAAAACTAGCAAACAACCTGCCGCAATACCCGGTAGCGTTTGGGGCACTGTTACCTGCCAAAAGGTTTGCCGGGGGGTGGCCCCCAGATCAGCCGCCGCTTCTAGCAAGGAGATATCGAGCTTTTCGAGGGAGGCGTACAAAATCAGCACCATGTAGGGCAAGAAGTTGTAGGTGAGGCCAATCAAGACGGCGGCGGAGCTATAGAGCCAGGCCTGCTCGGGCAGCTGCACGCCAGGCAGGCCGCTGCTCAGCCAACCAATGAAGCTGTTCAGCAGGCCCGAAGGACGCAAAATACTAATCCAGGCGTAGGCCCGCAGCAGAGAAGAAGTCCACAACGGCAAAATAAACGCCACCACCAAAAAGTTACGCCAGCGGCGCGGGGCCATTAGCGCCAGCCAATAGGCCACCGGAAACCCCATCAGCAAACAGGCCAAGGTAGTGCCCGTGGCGTAATACAGCGATCGCCCAATCACCTGCAGATACACCGAGTCAAAGGCCGCATCAAAGGGATTAAACACCCGCGAATAGTTACCTAAGCCATACCCGTCGCCGCTTTCGCCGGGTCGTAGGCCGGGCACCAAACTGATATCTAATATCAGCAGTGTCGGCAGCACTAGAAAGAGGATGAGCCAAAGCCCCGACGGGGCCAGCAGCGTCAGCGCCCCCAGCAGGCGTTTAAATTGCTGGCTCAGTTCCAGTGGTGAGAAGTGCCAGCGCTTTGAGGTGGGAGAAGCGGTCATTAATTGGCCCCCTTAGGCGCTCGTCACCCGCGTCCAAAACTCGTCATACAGGGCTGTGGCCTCGCCGACGGGGGCGATGCCTTCGCAGCGATCGAGCACCTCTTGCGGCGGGAACAGGTCGGTATTAGAGATCAGCTCGTCAGACAGGTTGTCAAAGGCCACCTTGTTGGGCGTCGCGTTAAACAACATTTCCGTGCTCATCTGCGAGATCGCCGGGTCGAGATTGAAATTGCTCCACTGGTAGGCGGCATCGACGTTCGGTGCGCCCACGGGGATGATCATCGTATCGGTCCACACGGAAGAGCCACTTTCCGGGACGAAGTATTCCATCCGCTCATCTTCCAGCGTTGCGGCGATCGCATCTACCGAGTAAGCCATCACCATATTCAGGTCACCGCCAAACAGGGCGTCTTCAAACCCGAAGGACATAAAGGAAGCGATCGCGGGCTTCAGCTCAATCAGACGGTCGAAGGCTTCTTCAATTTCTGCGGGATCAGTCGAATTGTAGGAATATCCCAGCGAGCGGAGGACAGCGCCCATGGTTTCGCGGACGTCATCTAGGAGGGTGATCCGCCGTGACAGGTCGCCCTGGTTTTCCCAAAGGTATTCCCAATCGGTTGGCGTACCGGAAACCGCCTCCTTGTTGTAAAGCAGACCGGTGGTGCCCCAGGCGTAGGGAATGCTGAAGGTATTGCCGGGGTCGTAGGCGGGGTCTTGCCACTTGTCGAAAATATTGTCGAGCCCCTCAATGCGGTCTTTATCGATGCTGGTGAGTAGGCCCAGTTCGATCATCTGCTGCACCATGTAGTCAGACGGGTAGATGACGCTGTAAGCGTCGCCACCACCGGCCTGCATTTTGGCCAGCATGGTTTCATTCGAGTCATAGACGTCCACAATGACGTCGATGCCAGTTTTTTCTTTAAAGGCTTCTACCAACGCGTCGTTGGTGTAGTCGGCCCAGGTGTAGACGTGCAGAACTCCCGCTTCTTCACCGCCACCGCCATCGGTGGGTGCCGCATCTGTCGCTTCGTCGGTGTCAGGCGCATCGGCAATATTTTGGCGACAGTTGGATAAGGTGACGCCCGCGATCGCGGCAGCTGACCCCTGTAAAAACCGGCGTCGGGTTGGGCCGAATTGACGAAACTGAGTGGAATAAAGCGATCGCTTCCGGGGCACGGCAGGAATCCTCCTTAGTAGAATCGTGACTGCAAATCAAAGCCTATAAAACAGTGACCAACCACATTGTTCGACGAAGCACAGTTCAACTGCGATCACCCGACTTTGGCTAAGCCGCCAAGGCCAAACAATCACTGGGCAACCAAGAAACATAAACCGGCGTTTCTGGCGTGAGTGACTGCTCCGAGCGATTTGGCTGCATCACCGTCAGGCGTTCGCCAGTTTGAAGCTGCACCACACAGTGCAGGTGCGTTCCAAGATACATAATATGTTTGACGTAGCCAGAATAGCAGTTTCCCTCGTTCAGCGGGGCTTCCTGACTCAAGCGAATATTTTCCGGGCGCACGCTCACGACGGCAGTTTTGAGATCGGGCAAGTTGGCCTCAGACCGGTTCACTAGCACCGTCGTACCTTCTGGCGTCAAAAGCCGCAAAATCTGACTGTCGGCAAACTCTACCTCGCCTTGCAGCAGGTTGGTTTCACCAATAAAGTCGGCCACAAATGGCGTTTGAGGATAGTCGTAAATTTCGCTGGGGGTGCCGATTTGCTCAATATCGCCATCCTTCATCACGGCAATCCGATTCGAGAGCGAGAGGGCTTCTTCTTGATCGTGGGTAACCATCACAAAGGTAATGCCCAACTGCTGATGCAGATTGGTCAACTCGACCTGCATCTGCTTGCGCAGTTTCAAATCCAGTGCCCCTAAGGGTTCATCGAGCAGCATCACGGCGGGGCGATTGACCAGCGCCCGCGCTAGGGCCACCCGTTGTTTTTGCCCGCCCGACAGCTGCTGCGGATAGCGATTGGCAAAGCTTTCCATTTTGACCAGCTGCAGTGCATCGGCGACGCGCTGTTCGCGTTGCGATCGCCCCATGCGCTTGACCCGCAGGCCAAAGGAAATATTATCTTTCACCGTCATGTGGTTAAACAGGGCATAGCTCTGAAACACGGTATTCACCGAGCGGCGATGGGCCGGTATGCGGCTCATGTCGCGCCCTTGAATTAGCACCATGCCGGCGCTGGGCTGCTCAAATCCAGCAATCAATCTGAGAGTGGTAGTTTTGCCACAGCCCGATGGCCCCAAAATACTAAAAAATTCGCCCTCGCGAATCTTGAGATCAATATTTTGTATGGCAGCTTCTCCACCAAAATATTTCGACACCTGCCGCAGCTCAACATCCAAAACTTGCTGAGTTTGCGGTAAAGCGATGGAAGGAGAAACTGTCTGTGACATGATTAAGGTAGTCCCCCGAATGGCAGCAGAATTGCCTAAGGACATCTCCACCAGAAGGATGCCCGACAGATACTTAGACAGCATCATTGCATACTGACTCGCGATCGCTACAATAAATCCACCGATTTTTTACGGTTTGATCGGATTCGCTGCAGTCTTTGTCGTCACAGCGCCTGTCGAGCCTCGCTGACCCGGATAGATCAATCGCAGCGGCAGGCATAGCTAATATCAATTCAATTAATAGAGCAGGGTCCGAGCAAGGCGATTGTAGGCCAAAAAAGCGCTTGAGCGATTGAAAGGATCTCAGCATGATGGCTCTGCGCTTAAACAACATCCCCTCAGCAGACAATTTTCTGTCACAGGTTGGCAGTGTCAAATGCCTGCGATCGCAGACATGATTTTGGCGCAACGCCTGATAGAACTTGCCAATTACCCAGCGTAGTGACAGGGAACGCGGCCATTGGTATCGTAATCTTCTGGATGATGTCCGCTCCCCCAGTCATGTACACATGGCAAGGACGCCTAATGGGGTAATAATCAGCCTGGCAAAAACTCACTTCGATTCAGTTGCCGATTCATCAGCATCAAGGTTTCAGGCGTTACAGCGATCGGACATTCGCCCGCTCAAAAGAGCTGGATGCGTTTAGCATCAGCGACCTCGTATCAGCCTCACTGGTCGCTCTCATCGCCTGCTCCGATGAATGATTTCAGCTCAGTGATGAGGCTGCTTGCAACCATAAATTAGTCATAAAATTCGGCCACAAATTCATGCTGACGTCTACCCAAGAGCTGTTAGAAAAAGCGCAAAAGTATTCCTACGCAGTGGGTGCTTTCAATTTATATAATCTCGAAGGCGCGAAAGCCGTCGTCAATGCGGCTGAAGCCGACAACAGCCCTGCCATCATCCAGATTTTGCCGCATATCCTCAAGTATGGGGGGCCGCCGTTAATTGCCCTCTTTTTAGAAGCTGCCGACTCGGCCAGCGTGCCGATGTCGGTGCACCTCGATCATTGTGAAGAACCCGCCATCATCAAGGCCGCCCTAGAGGCCGGGATTCAATCCGTTTTAGCGGATGGATCGAAGTTTTCCTATCAAGAAAACCTCAATTTCACGCGTGAAATGACTACTCTGTCCCACGCGAAGGGAGCAACGGTGGAAGCCGAAATCGGCAGAATTAGCGGTACCGAAGATGGCATGACGGTGGCCGAAAAAGAAGCCAAGATGACCGACCCCAATCAGGCCAAAGAGTTCGTTGCCGCATCGAAGGTCGATTTTCTCGCGGTCACCATTGGCAAAGTGCTTGGTCAGTATTACAGCGAACCCCGATTAGATTTCGCTCGCCTAGCCCAGGTTCGTCAACGACTCGCAATTCCCCTCGTCTTACACGGGGCTTCGGGCTTACCGGCGCTGATGAATCAGCGATCGATTGAATTGGGGGTCTGCAAATTTAATGTCAACACGGAAGTTCGACAAAAATACCTCCAATTTTGGCGAGAATACGGCAAAACGGACTCTAAACGCGACCTCTTAGATTGTCAAAAAGCTGCCACGTCTGCCATGCAAGAGATCATTGCTCAAAAGATCAGGTTATTCGGCAGTGCAGGCAAAGCTTAGAGTGAGAATCGGAATGCAGAAAGCCAAAATTCCGAACTCCCAATTCCGAACTCCAACGTCAAACTAGCGTGCAAGGCATTGTCAATCCCTGCTTGAGCAGCTTGCGATAGTCGCGATTAGACACCACATAGGCTCCAAATCGGGCTAGATGAGGATTCATCATTTGCGCATCAAAAAAGAGAAAGCGGCGCGATCGCAAATGCTCTACCAGCTTCACCATCGCCACCTTAGAGCCTTCGGGAATGCGATAAAACATCGACTCGCCGATAAACGCCCCGCCAATCGAGAGGCCCAAAATCCCGCCTGCTAGCTGATCACCCTGCCACGTTTCATAGCTGTGCGCCCACCCGGCCTGGTGCAGCTCCCAGTAAATCTCTTTCAAATCATCCGAAATCCACGTGGTGTCACGGTTCGCACAGCCATCGACGACGGCTAAAAAGTCGCGACTAATCGCTGTTTCAAACCGTTCCTGGTTGATAGCTCGGCGCAATGATTTCGGATAGCGAAAGCGATCGTCCAGGGGAATCAGCGTCCGCTGACGACTGGAATACCACCCTAAGCCCTGACCTTCGTCGTCAGACATGAGGAAATAGCCCTTGGCGTATCCCTCAATGATGGCGGTGATATCGTACTGCGATGGAATCAAGATTTTCTATACCAAGGCCATAGGTGACGGCAACATCAGGCGCTTTGCTCTCTATCAGCATAGGCCGCATACACCCCCTGCACGTTGTACCAATTGAGAAACACCCGCGCAATCTCGAGGGCCAGCTGCGGGCGACCCCGATCAATCAGCCACTGCAAAAGCGGGGCCAGCGTTCTTTCATTCAATCTGCCGCCCAGAGACAGCACGCCCCACAGCACACGGTGCAGCCAGGTCATCTGAATCATCATGCGCACGTCGCGCGTCGGATGCTTTTGGTAAAACAACACCCCCATGCGACCGCGCTGAATTTCTTGATCAATCAGGCGCGGCACCTGATCTAACGAAAAAGGCGGATGCCAGTGGTAGCCGACGGCGGCTGGCACTTTCACCAACGACAGCCCCAACTTCTTCAACCGCACGCCGAGTTCCAGATCTTCCCAACCGTAGAGTTGAAATTGGGTGTCAAAAAGACCGGCTGCTTCGAGCCAGTGCCGGGCGATCGCCACGTTGCCCGTGGCAAATAACGCCTGTGATTAGTCCGTCACCTTTTAGGGCTCTGTGGTGGGATCGTCAAAATTGCAGGTGTTGACCTCGCGCCCATAGGTAAAGACGCGATCGCTGCCCTTATCTCGATAGGCTTTTTGCAGCGCGGTGCCGTGGTGATGCAGAAAGTCGGGCAGCACTACCAAATCGCTGTCTATGAAGATAATGGTGTCGCCTTTGGCTTCTCTGACCCCAAAGTTGCGGGCGATCGCGGGGCCTTTGTGGTCTTGCTCAAACAGCCGCACATGGGGAAATTCTGCGGCGCTTTCCTCTAGCCAACGCACGGTGCCATCGGTGGAGCCGTCATCCACAATCACCACCTCGTAGCCCTCAACCGGGCTGTTCGCCGGAAGCGACTGCTGCTCTATCGCTCGCAGACACTTTTCCAAAATAGGTTGGCGGTTGTAGGTTGGGATGACAACGCTGAAAAACACAGCACACCTCAAAACGGCTCTCCAATCCTACTGTAGTTGTAGCCGCCTGCCCTAGACGAGAAAACCGGACACCTTGGCTTCGCACTACTTTGAATCAAGACTTATGCTGTGGTAATCAGACAAGATTTCACTCTCAAGTCAAGTCTCAAAGCAGATAGGACTTCGCCGATCCCAACGGCAGAACCTCACCTAGCCTGTCCTTATCAAGGAGAGGAACCAGAACCTAGATAAACTTCTCCATGATAAGGAGAGGTGCCGCAGGCGGTGCGGTCATTCCCAGTCAGCGTAGTCAATAGCGTTTGGCATACATGACTTGCGCCTGCTATCGATCGCTGCCCCTAAACCTCACTCGGTAGCGTGGGCATCTCTTCGCCCTGGTAGTCGCGCGTGGGCATCTCAAAGCCGCAGGATGTGCCGTCGGTGTAAACCACCTCATCTTCCCAGGGCAGGCGATAATTGCCGTCCACCATGTCTTTCATGTAGGTGTAGGGGCAGTCTTGAGCGCCACCCTTCACCGCCACATAGCCCCGGTGACCGAACTGGTAGATGTTGTTCTCCACGCCCCAGTATTTGCGAGCCTCGCGTACCAGATCGGGTCGTACCTCAGCGGTAATGATTTCATCGGGGCGGTGGCTGCCCATCACGAGCGGTTCGCCATCAAAGTTGACGATCATGCCCTCACCCATGGAATC
>CALCPB010000917.1 GCA_937897665.1 uncultured Halomicronema sp.
CGAGACAGCAGTTGGGATAACAGATTCATAAGGGGAAGGCGATCAGCAAAACAATCTTGGGTTGGCTGAGACGTTTGGTGAGCGATCGCGGGCACAATCTACAGCGCTCGCGGAATAAACGTCCAGATAAGATGAAGTGTAGCCTGCACTACCCGTTAAAGACAGCTAGTCAGGATCTCGCCGACCGTTTTGCAAAAAAGACTAGACGCTTATCAACATCCTGTTCTACTATTGAAAACTGTGCGCTTTTTCAAAAATCATGAACGCTGAACAAGCAATTCGTTCGCTAGAAGCGGACTATATCAAGACTGATCTGCCTGACATCTATGTGGGTGATACCATCCGCGTCGGTGTCCGTATTCAGGAAGGGGGCAAAGAGCGGACTCAGCCCTACGAGGGCACCGTGATTGCCATGCGCCACGGCGGTATCAACAAATCCATCACCGTCCGTCGAGTCTTTCAAGGCGTGGGGGTTGAGCGGGTATTTTTGGTGCATGCGCCTTTAGTGGCCGACATCAAAGTGCTGCGCCGGGGTAAGGCTCGTCGAGCCAAGCTCTACTATCTGCGCGATCGGGTGGGTAAAGCCACTCGCCTCAAGCAGCGCTTTGACCGCTCGCTCTAGAGTTGTCGGGGTTTCATCCGTGATAGCATGAAACCCCTGCTGGGTTACCATATGCGCTCTTAGTTCAGTTGGTAGAACGCAGGTCTCCAAAACCTGATGTCCGGGGTTCGAGTCCTCGAGGGCGCGCTGGGTGAATGACACCGCCAACCCAAAGGTTTTTAAGTAGAATCTTTGGGTTTGGTGATGTTTCGGCGGTTATTGTCAAATCTTATGTGTTAAGCATTAATCGCTGTTGTTCTAAATGTTATAGGGCGATCGCGTGGCTAAAAAAGAAGCAGAAGTTAAAGAAAAGAGCCGTGAGGCAGCGGCCAGTTCGTCTGCCTCTGGTGCAAACGCGGTAGCTTTTCTGAAGGGAACGAAAGAAGAGTTGGCGAAGGTGGTGTGGCCCTCTCGCCAGCAGCTGATTAGCGAATCAGCCGCAGTCATTTTGATGGTTAGTCTTTCGGCAACGCTGATCTACTTTATGGATCAGCTCTTTGGCTGGGCCTCTAGGCAGGTGTTCTAAATGGTTGCGGAAACAGAATTTCAACCCGATGACGGCTTAGAACAGGCTGAAGAGGCGAGTGATAAGCCGAAGAAAGGATCTGCTCGGTGGTATGCCGTTCAGGTGGCTTCTGGTTGCGAAAAAAAGGTCAAGGCAAGTTTAGAGCAGCGCTTGAAGACTTTGGAAGTGGCTGACCGAGTTTTGCAGATTGAAATTCCTCAGTCGCCAGTCAAAAAAGTTCGTAAAGATGGATCTCACCAAAATGTGGATGAGAAAGTCTTTCCTGGCTATGTCCTGATTCGGATGGTGATGGATGACGAAGCTTGGCAGGTCATCAAAAATACACCTCACATCATCAACTTTGTTGGCGCTGAGCAGCGGCGAGCCTATGGCCGTGGGCGGGGTCACGTTAAACCCATGCCTCTCAGCCGCTCGGAAGTTGAGCGCATTTTCAAGCAAACCCAAGAGCAGCAGCCGGTTGTCAAAGTCGATATGGAGGCAGGCGATCGCATTTCGGTGCTGTCTGGGCCCTTCAAAGACTTTGAAGGCGAGGTGATTGAGGTAAGCCCTGAGCGTAGTAAGCTAAAGGCTTTGCTCTCTATCTTCGGGCGCGATACCCCGGTCGAATTAGAGTTTAATCAGGTACAGAAAGAGAGTTAATCGATGGCAAAGAAGGTTGTTGCACTGATTAAGTTAGCGATCCCGGCGGGGAAAGCTAACCCTGCGCCCCCCATTGGTCCCGCACTGGGCCAGCATGGCGTAAATATTATGGCGTTCTGCAAAGAATACAATGCCAAAACCTCTGACAAAGTGGGTTTGGTCGTACCAGTAGAAATTTCGGTTTTTGAAGACCGTAGTTTTACCTTTATTCTCAAAACGCCGCCAGCTTCTGTGCTGATCAAAAAAGCGATCGGCATTGAGAAAGGGTCTGGTCAACCCAACAAAGAAAAAGTCGGCAGCATTACCCGTAGTCAAATTAAAGAGATTGCGGAAACCAAGATGCCTGACCTCAACGCCAACGACATTGAAGCCGCCATGCGAATTGTCGAAGGCACCGCCCGTAATATGGGCGTCACCGTCGCCGACTAGTCGCGTCGTTGACCGTTCGTTTGTTCATCATCATGGGGAAGAAGCGTTGCTTCGTTCGCACCCCAAGGAGTTACAGCTATGGTAAAGAAAGTTTCTAAGCGGCTACGAGCTGCTCAAGAGAAGGTCGAAGATCGAGCCTACGAGCCTTTAGAAGCGCTCACTCTGTTAAAGGAAACTGCGACGGCAAAGTTTCCCGAGTCGGCTGAAGCCCACATTCGGCTGGGAATTGACCCCAAATATACCGATCAGCAGTTGCGGACTACGGTGATCTTGCCCAAGGGCACAGGTCAAACGGTTCGAGTGGCAGTGATTGCTCGCGGCGAAAAGGTGGCAGAAGCCACGAATGCGGGAGCTGACCTCTCCGGCTCGGAAGAGCTGATCGAAGATATTCAAAAGGGGATGATGGATTTTGACGTCCTCATTGCCACTCCTGATATGATGCCGAAAATCGCCAAGCTGGGTCGCACCTTAGGCCCTCGGGGCCTGATGCCCTCACCGAAGGGGGGCACTGTGACGACTGACTTGGCTAGAGCTATTGAGGAATTCAAAGCAGGCAAGTTAGAGTTCCGGGCTGACAAGAGTGGCATCGTTCACGTGCAGTTCGGCAAAGCCACGTTCGACCCCCAAGATTTGTTGCTTAACCTCAAGGCCTTACAGGAATGCGTTGATCGCAACAAGCCCTCTGGGGCAAAAGGTCGGTACTGGCGAACGATGTATATCTCTGCTACAATGGGGCCTTCCATTGAGTTGGATATCAGTGCTCTGCGGGATTATAGCCTGTCAGAGGCTGCTTAAGTTTTTTGTTGTTGTCAAAGGGAAAACGCTTCCGGATAACCATTCAATTCCCTAATTGAATATGTAACCGAAGACCGTAGGCCGATTGATAAGCCCTACCGAGGTTCAGAGCATTTTTGGCAACGCTTCCCGTCATCAGCGGGTTAGGCTGATGTCAGTTTCTGAAGCCTCGGCCCTGCCGGGGCTTTTTTGATCGCCCGTCTCACAACGCATCAAGCTGATTGTCGAGTGGATCTCAACCCCAAAGGAGGTGAGACCGATATGGGTAGAACATTAGAAGACAAGAAGGAGATTGTTGCCGAGCTGCAAGGCCTCTTGAGGCAATCACAGCTAGCCATTGTGATTGATTACAAAGGACTATCAGTGGCAGAAATCTCTGATCTGCGCAATCGTCTGCGAGAAAAGGGCGCTATCTGCAAAGTGACTAAAAACACTTTGATGCGGATTGCGGTTGAAGAAGACGATAACTGGAAACCGATGACGCAGTTCCTGAAGGACTCGTCTGCCTTCCTACTGGTTGAAGAAGACTTGGGTGGAGCCATTAAGGCCTATCAAAGCTTCCAGAAAGACACCAAGAAAACGACCGTTCGCGGCGGCGTGATGGAAGGGCGAGCCCTGACCAGTGATGACCTCGAAGCCATTACTAAGCTGCCGACGCGCGAAGAATTGATTGCTCGCATTGCTGGCGCAATCAACGCGGTGCCGACCAAGCTGGCGGTGGGTACCAAGGCAGTGCCGACCAAGTTGGCGGTGGGTGTCAAAGAGGTTCCGGCTTCTCTGGTGCGGGCGGTCAAAGCCGTCTCCGAAAAAGAGCAAGATGCCGCCTACCCTTGCCTGCTTTGTTTTTGTCTGAAACGTTTTGTGATTCTTACTTAGGAGAGACCTCATGTCTGAAAAAACTGATCAAATTCTCGAACAGCTTAAGTCCATCTCTTTGCTCGAAGCTTCTGAACTGGTTAAGCAGATTGAAGAAGCGTTTGGTGTCGATGCGTCTGCCTCTAGTGGCGGTGGCATGATGATGATGCCTGGTATGATGGGCGGCGCTCCTGCGGCTGAAGCTGAGCCCGAAGAAGAAAAGACCGAATTTGACGTCGTGTTGGAAGAAGTTCCGGCTGACAAGAAGATCGCCATTCTCAAGGTGGTTCGCGGCTTAACTGGCCTGGGTCTCAAGGAAGCGAAGGAGATTGTCGAATCGGCTCCTAAAGCCATTAAAGAAGGTGTCGCCAAAGGGGATGCTGACGATGCGAAGAAGCAACTCGAAGATGCCGGTGCTAAGGTGGCGCTGAAGTAAGCGCTTTCAATATCCGCTGCTAGCCCCGACAGCTATATTCTGGCTGTCGGGGCTTTTTGTGACGTCGATTCTGCCTGGCAAATCACTGCTCACATGTGGCTCTAGAAGGGAGCGGGCACTAGCTTCAGTAGAGGAACGACCACTCACTTTTGGCAGATCCGGTCACGCATGAGTACTGTTCATCAAAGGCGGGATCATCCCTTGGTAGGATACGGAAGACCCTTTGGTATGTGAGCACAAAATGTCTGAGTCTATCCAAAGTACGACCGGAGCCGACGCCGTTGACGAGGCGATCGCCCAAGGCCTCGATCTCGACGGGAGTCCGATTCCGGTCAATAAGTTGGACTTGTATAAAACAGTGATGGCCAAAGAAGAAGGCCGTCAACGCAGTGGCGTACAAAACACTATGCGATCGCGGATTGTCCGCATTGGTGCCAAGCACTTCGCCCAAAACGACCTTAATCAAATGCTGCTGGATGCTGAGTTTGTTCCGCTCAAAGAGAAAGAGATTGCCTTCTACTATGGCAGTAAGTAAGCAGTAAGGGGACTCCAATCCAGACGGTGCGGTATACAGAGAATACGCTTAGCGCTTGCCAGTTTTACCGTTAGGCATTTACGCCAAAATAGCCTCTCGATCGCAGGGGGTAGTTTCTGCCAACCCCTTTTAGCAAGCAAGTTTATGCCGGGACATGATTTAAGCACAAAGCCCTCACGAGACTTCACTGCCTCCCGGTTGCTTGAGCTGGCTGATTAAGTCAGCTCTTCTAGTATTCAATTCGCGCTCGACCATTAACATGGAACGCTGAAGTTCACGGAAATGAGGGCCTGTGGGTTCTGTTTCGAGGAGACGATTCAGCGCCATGAGGTGAGCTGTGGATAAGGTCAGCTCTGCAGGCACTTTCACATCGGGAATGATCCCGGTCTGCGCCCAGTTATCTTGAGTCACTGGATTAATCGATTGTCCCGTGGGCACAAACATCCAAAAATGCTCCTGCAAGCGATAGCCCTGACCAGGGTTAGCCCCACCGGCAGTGTGTTCACCCACGATGATGGCTCGCTTCAACACCTGCAGGTTATAGGCAAACTCTTCAGCGGCGGAGAAGGTCTCTTGGCTGGTAAGCAGGTAGACCGGTTTTTGCAGATAGCGCGGCGCATTGAGGTAAGGGACTGTCCACCATTGACGGGTGCTATCGTTAGGACGCCAATATAAATCATTGAGGTGAGTGGGCGGATACGCAGGCAGCAAGTAACTGCAGAGCAGTGCCACCATCGCGGGAGAGCCACCTCGATTATGGCGAACATCAATGATGAGAGCCTGGGTATGCGCGACGAAGATCATCGCCGCAGCGATCGCCTCACCAGCGAAGTCGGGGGGCTCAAACCCATAAAGCTCTAAATAGCCGACATTGCCTCGCAGGCGCTCAACTCGATTGATGTCAAAATTGCGCAGACCGCTTTGATATTTTTCCGCCGCGAGTGCCTCAGGCGTGGGTGCAGCTTCTGGCTTAAGATCGGGCAGCGGTTGAGCACTGAAGTGAACTTTAAGCTGGCGATCGCCCGATAGCTCCTGCAGCTGTAGCGTCAGCACGTTAGCGAGCTGCTCGCCGCCGGTGATATCTGCGTAGCCTTGGTCAGCTCGGCGCTGCTGAATGTCGGCTTGCAGCTGCTCAGCAACTTCCGGAAAAACGTACTGATTTAAAGTGGCCACAACCGCATCTAACACTGCTGAGCGCTGAGTTTCCTCTAATACGAAATCGGTTGCGTCGGAATAGTTTGAGGTCATCGATCAGGCTGTTGACGAGGTGAACTGGTGGCCACGATGAAACGTCGGATCGTGAAGCAGATATGGTGAAATCCCAGGCCGTCTACTGGGTGCGAATGCGGGCAGTAGGCGGTGTATTGACCGTGCCCAATCGGGACTTGAGCTGTTGGGCTCGCAGCAGCTCGGGATAGCTCATGCCGCCGCGCCCTTCAATGAGGGGGACAGTTTCGATCGCCTCTAGCAGATGCCGCACTGCATCGCGCTCCGAGTAGCCCCGGCGCTGTGCCACTCGAATAGCCGTATCATCAGCATCCAGCTTCGCCTGATTACCCGTATTAGAGCGCCAAACCTGGCTGGCCGCGATCGCGGTCAAGCCCCCCGCCGCGACAATCCCGACGGCATCCGTTTGAAACAGCTCAAAAATTGTGCCCAGCAACCCCACTGCCGCCACGCCCTGATAGAGTTCAGGTTTGACAAGCTTGACTGACATGAGCCAGCAGACCTGGTGCAGAAAGAGTAAATCTCGCTGGGAAACCGTCAGCTCCTGCCACAGGCCCCAGTTGATAGTGATGACATGGCTGCGCTGCCAAGGTCGTGGGAACGGGGTTTCGACGACGGTCGATTGCCGATCTTCGATCGCAATCCGAGTTTTCATTCGCCCAGATGCGGGCATTAAATCTTTTAGGCGGGTAATTTCAGCGTTGGTATTGACCACAGACAAAACCTCAAACCCTGTCTCTACAGATTACTGAGCAAAGACTGTGAAGAAAATAATCTTAGCGCAAGGTGGTTACAGAATTGTGAGGGTGTCGGATAGCGTCGAGAGCACCTGGGGTACCTGAGGCGCGGCTGATTCTAAAGCTGCGATAGTCAGCAAATAAACGGTAGCCCCTTGCTGCTTGGCTAAAACGGTTCCACTGACGGGCTGAGGGGGAGCGTTACCCTGGCTCAACCGACCTGACCAGGGAATTTGTAACCCGCCCTCAGGAACCGGAATAAAGCTTTGAGTTTGCAACCCTTCACCGTTGCCGAGGGTCTGTTGAGCGAGAGCGACCAGACCAATATCAGAGACCGGGCCATCGCTGGTAAGGGGGATACGGACAACGCCGTAAGCGAGGCTGCCGTCAGCGGTTTGAAAGAGGGGTGACCCTGATACGGAACTAACCGTCACCCCATCCAGAATGCCAATTTGAAAGTTGCCTTGGGGATCTTCATAAACCCCACTGATCGAGGCCGCAGCAGACTCTAAGACGGGCAATTCCTCCGTGGTCGCTTGAGCCAACGGTAGAGGCTCTGAGGAGATCGCCACACTATTGGCCTGCCAGCTCTGCCCTATCCATAAAGAGAGGGTTAAGGCAATCGCGGCCAGGCCCATCCATCCCATCGACCGTCGATTCATCGTTCTCAGGCTCCTCTACGCAGCCAGGGTTACGGCACTAGCTTACCGAGGATTGCGATGATCGGCTAATGATGCAGCAATTATTGATGACAGAACGACTCAACACACCGCACAAACATTTCTACCCCGGTGGAGAGGACCGCTTCGTCGAAATCAAAGCGGGGATGATGGTGAGGATAGGCCAGGCCTTTGGTCTGATTCGCTGACCCTAAAAAGAAATAACATCCTGGCACTGCCTTGAGAAAGAAAGACATATCTTCTCCCCCCATGGTTTGGCAGTCGGGCACGACACCAGCTGGGGTTTCAACGACCGATAAGGCCATTGAGCGGACTAGCCCAGTAATCTCAGAATCGTTAACGACTGGAGGATACAGCGGATTGTAGTCAAGTTCGTAGGTAGCACCATGGGCCTGGCAAACGCCACTGATAATCTGATTGAGTCGAGCTTCAAAAAATCCCTCATAGGCGGCGTCAAAATATCGCACCGTACCGCTCAGTCGTGCCTGATCGGCAATTACATTGACGGCTGAGCCCGCATGGAGTTCGCCCAAGGTGACGACGGCTGACTTGAGCGGATCAACATTGCGCGCCACGATGGTTTGAATCGCATTAACCACCTGGGCTGCTACCACAATCGAATCTACCGTCTGATGCGGAATCGCCCCGTGTCCGCCGCGCCCTTTGAGGGTGCAGTGAAAAAATTCGGTGGCGGCCATAAATGGCCCGCTTTTAACTCCCACTGTTCCTACCGGCAGATTGTTCCAGAGATGCAGGCCAATGATGGCATCCACGTTAGGCTTTTCTAAAGCCCCTGCCTCAATCATCGGCTTCGCGCCGCCCGGCCCTTCTTCTGCTGGTTGAAAAATGATTTTCACCGTGCCGCTAAAGCTATCGCGATGCTGAGCCAGGTAATAGGCTGTGCCGAGGGCGATCGCGACATGGCCGTCATGACCACAGGCATGCATTACCCCAGCTTGCTGTGAACGATAGTCAACCTCATTTAGCTCGTGAATTGGTAGGGCATCCATGTCAGCGCGGATGGCGAGTACTGGGCCCGGGCGATGTCCCGGAATGACCGCAACAATGCCGGTTTTAGCCACACCCCGCCGATATTTGATCCCCCACTCAGACAATTTCTGGCTGATGAAATTAGCCGTCTGGGTTTCGTTGAAGGCCAGTTCGGGGCGCTGGTGAATTTGCCGACGCCAGAGAGTGACCTGCGGCTGCAGCTGCCGAATCGACAGTCGAACGCCACTAAGGGTAGGTGTAGAGGTCGGAAAAACCGTTGAAATCATGATGGTGTAGACTGCTTGCTGAAATGAAAGTGAGCTGGATGAAGCTAAAGACGCTGAGATCACAGCGATGTTGAGCGGTTCTGCCTTGACTGCGCCGCCCAGAGGGAGACATAAACGATCACAATGGATTTTGTATTCCCTGAGGTGGCCAAAATTGCAACGTTTTCCGATTAGAATCAGCGGCAGCAGATTAATTAACTGATCCTAACTTGCCTTGTGGGAGTTGGGCAGATAACGCCTATGAGTTGCTAAGTTCCAGCCTACCGTTGATCTTTTACGGGTATCAATCACTGGAAAAAATCCAGCTTTTGCTATTTGAAATCACCTCGCCCAGTTATTGGGATACTCATAATCAGACTCCAATCATTATGAAAGACTGCTAATGACATAGATGTGATCCCAGTCTCTTTGTTAAGTCAATTTTTCATGAAGCAACTCCGTAGAATCACGTACAAAAAATCGGTCTTCATCTCAGCTTCATACAATACTCATAGGAAAATTCAACAGATCCGGAAAAATCCATCCCTTCAGTTGGCCAAATGCTGGGGGGTTCATCAACTGCTTGGATGAAATTGAGACACTGCTGAGGGTTGGGCAACAATGTGAAGCCTTCTTTAACTTTGCAGATTTTTCATGGAAAAAGTTTAGAAAAATCGCCAGAATTTTCTCGACCAAAATCTATCGTCAATCGGCTTTATGGCAGTGCTGGATTCTATTTGGAGTCTCGGCCAACCTGTAGAAAATTTGCGTTTTGCTCAGATGTTGTCGCGTCATGATGATGAGATTCGGTTGGCAGAAAATAGGAGCGCGTCTTAACTTGGTGGTGGGGAAAACCAAGCGAGTGACTGTTAGTCCAGCTATTCCGATGGATGTGGCCCGGTTCCATGCCTTAAACGGGAGAGCCCCAATAGGAGCGCTGGCAACCCCGGCTTTGTCGAGTAGCAAGGTCACGGACATACACCGCATCGGTCGGCAGTCTCAAGTTCTGGTGAAATGCAAAAAGGGGAAATGCTGTTGAGAGCATTTCCCCTTTTTGCAGTCACAATTTAGTCAGAGTTGGTGTCAGCCATGCTGACTACACGCTCACCCGCTAACGGCGACCTAGCAGTAAGAAGACGTAGTAGAGCAGGTTCAACAGGGCATAAAAAGCCGTTGCTACGTAGGTGAAAGCGGCTGCCTGTAAGACGGCGCGGGCTCCCTTGTTTTCTTCGCCTTGCAGGATACCGTATTCGTCAATCAGCCTCAGCGCCCGCTTAGAAGCGTCAAATTCTACCGGCAAGGTCACAATGTGGAACAAAAATACTGCCGCAAAAAATAAGATGCCCAACCAGGCCAAGCCTAAAACATTGAGAATCAAACCGGCGATGATGAGAATTGGACCTAATCGAGACCCTAAGTTGACGGCGGGTACGAGGGTGGCCCGTACATTCATAAACTTGTAATCTTCCACGTCTTGTAAGACATGACCGCACTCATGGGCGGCTACGGCTGCTGCCGCCAGAGAAGTTGAGTTGTAGATCCCTTGAGATAGACGAACGGCCTTGGCACCCGGATCGTAGTGGTCGGTCAGCTCTCCTGCAACCTGCTCGACGCGCACACCCTGGACCCACATTTTCGACAAAATGGTTTGCGCCACCTGAGCGCCGGTCATGCCCATTGTGGAGGGAACTTGAGAATAGCGACGATACGTGCCCTTAACCTTGTTTTGGGCCCACAGGGTCAGCAATAAGCCGGGGACCATAAAAAACAGGTATGTCGGATCAAAGAACATCAGCAATCTACCTAGCTCAACAAATAGCCCAAGCAATCAACACACACACAGGCTTTGCCATCAATTTATCTCAATTTTTTGTATTTGAGGGGCTGTTTACCCCTTGACAGGCACGGCCAATCTCTAGCGCCAGGAGGGATTTTGAGCGAGCTGACGAGATGTGTATAGCAGCCGTTTCTACCAGGGAGGCGTTGATCGCTCCTGGGGCGATGACTCACCGTGAGTCCTAAACCGAGTCCCTCAGACCCGAGTCGCAGGCGCACTATTCTCGCCCTATGTCAAAATAGAACTCCCGGTTTTCTCCAGCTGGCATACTCTGAGGCTGACCGTTTGATCGCCCTCTTTCCCTTTTGCCATGCTCGAACAATTTGCCAGCGATAACTATTCCGGTATGTGCCCTGAAGCGATCGCCGCGCTGCTAGCAGCTAATCAAGGTCAGGCGATCGCCTATGGCGACGACCCGTGGACGCAACAGGCAGCGGATCGCTTTCGTGAGGTGTTTGAGACTGACTGTGAGGTGTTTTTCGTCTTTAGCGGCACGGCGGGTAACTCGCTGGCGCTGTCATCGCTATGCCAGAGCTATCACAGCGTGATTTGTCATGAGCTAGCCCACATAGAAACCGATGAGTGTGGCGCCCCGGAATTCTTTTCGAACGGCGCAAAGCTGCTGCTAGGCAAGGGAGCTGCGGGTAAACTGACCGCCGCCGCTATTGACGACATCGTGCTCAAGCGCGGCGACATTCACTACCCCAAACCCAAGGTTGTCAGTCTTACCCAGCCCACCGAAGTCGGTACGCTGTATAGCTTGGCGGAGCTGGCGGCGATTCGGACGGTTGCCGATCGCCACGGCCTCAAAATGCATATGGATGGCGCGCGGTTTGCCAATGCTATCGTTGCTCTCGGCTGCACGCCTGCTGAAATGACCTGGCAGCAGGGCATCGATGTGTTGTGCTTTGGCGGTACCAAAAACGGGCTAGCGATCGGTGAGGCGGTGATCTTTTTCAATAAAGCCTTGGCCGAAGATTTTGACTATCGCTGCAAACAGGCCGGTCAGTTGGCCTCAAAAATGCGGTTTGTATCAGCGCCGTTAGTTGGTGTGCTGGAAGACAATGTTTGGCTGCACCATGCCCGCCATGCCAATGACTGTGCTGCTTATCTGTCATCTCAGCTAGCCCAGATTGCCGGTGTGGAACGCTTGTTTCCGACCCAGGCTAACGGCGTCTTTGTCGAACTGCCCACATCGGTCATTCAGTCGCTACACGACCAGGGCTGGTATTTTTACACCTTCATTGGCAGTGGGGGTGCCCGGTTTATGTGCTGTTGGAACACCACCCGCGATCGCATCGATGCCCTGGTTACCGACATCAAAGACGCGATGCTCGCCGCCTGAGACGGAGACCCCAAAGGAAATAACTATTCTCTACAGTCGTTCAATTCAATGGCGATCGCGTTGAGATAATCTTCACGCGATTCGTACTCTCTTTGATGCACGGGCAGCTCGGCCTCGATTTCTTCCTCAGACGATATGCCATCGACTGTGACAGTCGTCTCAGATTCACCCTCGGCAATCTCCAGTTCCCCCTCATCTGCCGCTTCTACCGTCATCTCTGCCGACTCAGGCTCAGGGCCGTCAAAGGTTTCAGCCAGCGAGCCTAAATCATCTAGCCCCACCTCTAATCTAAAGTTGGAGTCAGAACTCGCCGGACTAGAGCTGACAAAGGCATCCCCCTCTGTGACATCTGAGGAACGACCATCTCTGAGGCAAAACGCTACCGCCGATTCGGCACTCAACGCGGTGATCCCCACAAACAGCAGTACGGTCAGAAGTATGGGCTTATTCATCAGTCTTTCCTGCGCTTCAAAAGGTAATACGACTGGGCCAGGCAGGGAGAGAACGCGATCGTTGAGGTCAGCCGTAACGATGTGACATCGCCTGCTCTCCATGACTTAAATGATAGCGATTCCCCCTGCCTGCTTGGGGTTAAACTTGACACGCTTTTGCCCAATTAGGGAGCGGCGCTGGCGATCATATCCTCTGATCAACAACGCTGTTATGGCACAACGGCTTGCAGCACGATCACATCAGTCCCACCCCTAAAAACCGTAGTGTCATTGGTGCATTGCTGCGCCGATGACACTACAGTTTTTAGGGGAACTTCTTCGCCGCTCTGAATCGAGTTGATTGAGTGCCGCTGCCCGCTAAGACGCCGCTGCCGGAACCGGTATATCCGCTGCTTCAAAGCGAGGCAGATACTGGTCATACCCCTCAGCCGCCAAGTCTGCCAGCGGCACAAAGCGCAGAGCTGCTGAATTGAGGCAGTAGCGCAACCCCGTCGGGGCGGGGCCGTCTTCAAACACATGGCCGAGATGAGAATCGGCACGGCGGCTACGCACCTCAGTCCGCACTAAGAACAGGGAACGATCTTGCACCTCAACCACATTGCGAGGTTCTAACGGTCGTGAGAAAGAAGGCCACCCGGTGCCCGAGGAATATTTATCCAACGAGGAAAACAGCGGCTCCCCAGAGACCACATCCACATAAATGCCAGATTTTTTGTTGTTCCAGAAGGCATTGGCAAATGGCCGTTCGGTGGCGTCTTCTTGGGTGACGGCGTACTGCTGGGGGGTCAGGAGGGCGCGCAAATCGGCTTCGTTGGGCTTCGTCCAAGAAGACTGATCGCTGAGATTTTCGGCCAGCTGATAAACTGTCGTATCGTCTTGCCAGACTCGACTGATGAACTGATTACGGCCTGAACCCTGGCGATACACGCTATATCGAAGCGGATTCTTCGTGTGGTAGTCCTGGTGGTAATCTTCGGCGATATAAAAGGTCTCAGCGGGCGCGATCACAGTGGCGATCGGCTCCTCAAACTTGCCAGAAGCGGCG
>CALCPB010000918.1 GCA_937897665.1 uncultured Halomicronema sp.
TGCTGCTATGGGCCTTGCTGCTATTCAAAGGGGGACGGCGGCGGCGCCAGCTGATGGTCGTGTTGGCGCTGGCGCTAGGGATTTATGTCAGCACCCTCGGCAGTTGGTACGTCCCCAGGCTCCGAGATGCGAGAACTGGTGGCATTCCCCTGACGGTGATGACTTACAACGTCAACTACCAGCTATGGGATACCGCCGCCGTGACGGAGCTGGTGCGATCTCACCCCGGCGATGGCTTTGGGGTGGTGGAACCCTTTAAAGAACAGGCTGCCGAACTGCGCGACCATGTGCAAGACCTGTATCCCCATTACTATCGGGCCACGGGGGGGGGGGTGAGTTTGTTTAGCCGCTACCCGATCGCCGAAGCGACGACGGAAAATCTGGACACGCTCTATCACAGTCTTTTCGCAGTGGTGGATGTGAAGGGTAAAGCCATGCGGGTGGTGATTGCTCATCCTCTCGCACCGGTTTCGAGGTACAACTTCATTCATCGCAATGAAGCCATGGCCGCACTGGCAATCTATGGAGCGCAGCAGCAGCAACAGTTGCCAACTGTCATCATGGGTGATTTCAACCTGGTCTCTTGGTCAATTTATTTTCGCGACTTCATTCAGCAGTCAAAACTCCGTAGCGTGAATTTAGGGCATGGCCTACATCCAACCTGGTTTTACAACGATGTGGGGCGATCGCTGTCTCTCCTTGATCAGGCCAAAAACGGGCTCAAAATTCCCATCGATCATATTTTTGTAAGTCAAAGTGTCAGCGTTGATCAGGTGGCAACACCGCCTGCCGGGGTCTCTGACCACCGTCCTGTGATCGCTAAACTCAGAGTGATGTAAGCGATCGCTTGACTCGACTCATCCCAAGAATCCTGATTATTGCTGAACTGCCAGCTTTTTGATCCAATGAGAGGCAAAAGCAAATTGATCAATGCTGCCGCCTTGTCCCCAACGACAACTGCGGTGGATACTAGGCAAGTGTGCACAGGGAAGCGGTAGTAGCTGTGCTCTTCGACCATTTTGATCACTCCTTACGCTAACAGTGTGAGAGATGCCGACAAAAGCCGCCAAAATCTCGGTTGAGGTCTGGGAAGCCGACGGTGTGCTGCTGGAGCACTATGCCTACACACCCGGCGCTGTGGAGCCTTTGCCAAAGCACGCCCATGCCGAATATCAGTTCGGTCTGAGCTTCGACTGTCAAGGAGAATATGCCTATCGCGGGTCGCGCCACGTTATTCCCCAAGGTCGTTTGAGCATTATTCATTCAGGTGAGGTGCATGCACCGAGCGATCGCACCTTTTTGCCCACGCCAGCGCACTTTGGTATGGCCCATATCGCGCCGGAGTGGTTACAGCGAGTAGCGGCTGAAGTGTCTCCTCAACCGACTGAAATGCCGTTTTTTCCAGAAACAGTGATCACTGACGCCACGGCCAACCGCTTGTACCTGACGCTGCAAGCCGTAATTCACCAACCGACGGCGCAACTCGCTCGTGATACGGCGCTTTGGGATTTTTTGACCTATGTGATTGGGCATTATGCAGAGTCGCGATCACCCATGGCCGCTACACCCTCAGTCCCCGCCGCCGTCGAGCGCGCCCGCGACTATCTCCATGCTGATTACGCTCGCGATATTTCTTTAGAAGCGCTGGCGGCGATCGCCGGTCTGAGTCGCTTTCATTTCTGTCGCGTGTTTGGCAAAACGGTTGGCGTCTCCCCCAGTGTTTACCAAACCCAACTGCGCATTGCCCAGGCCCGACGACTGCTGGCGCAGGGACTCTCCATCGCCACGGTCGCGACGATGACGGGCTTCTATGATCAAAGCCATTTTGGCTATCACTTCAAACGTCAGGTGGGGACTACGCCCGGCAATTATGTCAGCCAGATAGCAATATCTTCCTAGCCTGCGCGTCCCAGTCAGCCCTAGAGTTTTGAGGATTTGAGCACTGACGCATAGTCTCCTGACAGTTCCCCGTTTGAGGGGTATGGCATCCGGCGTTCCCAGAGTGGTGAAGAGACCCGCAAGGGATAGCTGTCGCGCCAGTTCTGGAGTGTTTGCTCCTATGTCCTCGCCTGAGAATCGTTTTTTCAACCGCTATATCAACCATGTCAATGATGAATCGCCGTAATGTCTTAGTGACCGGTTCCCTCGCTGCCGCCGGACTCGCTGCCGCCGCCGCCGGTCAGGCTGACGCGAATACGCTGAATCCACCCGCCCCTGAACCCACGGCTGCGAACCCTGTTGGGCGATTTGCCGACCAGGTGGTGTTGGTTACGGGGGCGACCTCCGGCATTGGCGAGACCACGGCAAAAGCCTTTGCCAGCGAAGGAGCCAAGGTCGTCTTCAATGGCCGCCGCGCTCAGCTAGGGCAACAGGTGGAAAGTCAAATACGCGATTTGGGCGGAGACGCCACTTACATTCAATCCGATGTGCGCGACCCGCAGCAGGTGGAACAATTGGTGCAGGCCACCCTGGAACAGCATGGCCGCTTGGATATTGCCTTTAACAATGCCGGTATTTTTATGACGCCAGTGGAGATTCAGAACATGGATCTCGACAACTATCGCGACATGATCGCTACCAACCTGGATGGGGTGTTCTACTCTATGCGCTATGAGCTGCCCATGATGATTGAGCAGGGCAGCGGTATCATCATCAATATGGCTTCCGTAGCGGGCCATCGTGGGTTTGCCAATACCCCTCACTACAACGCTAGCAAACACGGTGTAATCGGCCTGACGAAAGCCGCTGCGACCGCTAACGCCAAGCACAATATCCGCATTAATTCCATTTCGCCTTTAGCCGTTGATACGCCGATGCTGCGGCGTTCTTTTGAGTATCAAGGGTTGACCTATGAGCAAATGGCTCCCAACTTTGTCACGCCCCGCATCATGACGACGGACGAAATGGCTCGGGCGGTCATGTTTCTCGCGTCGGCAGAAGCAACTGCCATCAATGGCATGGATTTGGACGTGACCGGTGGTCAGCTCGCTTAACCCTGTACCTTAATCCAACGTGAATTCGGGATCACGACTGTCAGCTAACCAGTTACCCAATCCCCTCCACGGAGAGGTGCCCGCAGGGCGGGGTGGGTCTGAATGGGCCTGAAAATTGTTGAAAAACCCACCCCTCAGCCCCTCCCTCGGAGGGGAATACGCCCCTGACTTTTATGAAAGATGCGGGGCAAAGCTTAATCCGAACTGACGTTAATCCACTTTTTTAGGAGGTTGTGATGAAATACTTGCTCGCTAGTGTATGGACAGTAGTCCTTGCCACGACTGCCGTACCGGTCATTGCCAACAGCGCCCCATCAAGCCCGTTGGCCCAAAATCCAGCATCGACTTCATCCTCCCCGACGGTGGATGAGGCGGCGATCGCCGTCATCATCAATAGCGTCGCCACCTTTGCCGACCAAGGAGATTTTGCCAGCATTGAGGCGCTTTATGCAGACGAGATTCAGGTCGATTACACGTCTCTCTGGGGCGGCGACGTGCAAACCTACACGCCGGAAAGCCTGATGACGGCTTGGGCCAGTGTGCTACCGGGCTTCGATCAGATCTATCACGATATTTCCAGCATTCAAGTGGAGTTGGCCTGTAACCTGGCGACGGCGACGGCGGATGTCATCGCTGACCATCATCTGGAGGGCGACTTTTGGCAAGTCACGGGTCAGTATGAGTACCGGTTTGTGAAATTGGCTGACCAGTGGCAAATTACCCACATGACCTTCAACTTAGTGGATGAAGTGGGCGATCGCACGCTGGTCACACGGGCCTCTGAAAGAGCGGCAACGGAGCCGGTCGG
>CALCPB010000919.1 GCA_937897665.1 uncultured Halomicronema sp.
AACGGTAGCGATCGGTTGGGGATTTTGCACTCGGGTAACGAAGTAGCCGGAACCGCGATCACGGTTTTCTCAGGGACGATGGTTTGAGGGCGCGATCGGTGTCCGTTGGCCGCCTGGTCTCAAATAAATACAAAATCTGAGGCGAGATTGACGGCCGTCGTATCTTGGACAACGCCGATCAGCTTGTTTTGATAATAAATCAGCGTATCGGTGGCGACTCCTCCCGCGAGATTGCCGTACCCCAGTGAGTAGGTGCTGATGTCGTCATGCACCTGAATTTGGTCTCCTTCAGCACCGTTGAAATCGGTGATGACCGCGTGAAAATCGCCACCCGTGTTGTACTTCACCAACAGATCGCTGAGCACAAAGGTATCCGCCCCGTCTCCGAAGACATATTGACCCGGCAGAGAATTGTATTCATCGCCCGTCAGAATGTTGGCATAACCACTGCCCTGGTAGTGCCCGAGTCCGCCATGCCCTCTCAAGATATCGCTGCCCAGACCACCGATGAGGATGTCTCGATGAGCGCCTCCGTTGAGCACATCGTTGCCATAGGAACCGTTCAGGTAGTCCTGCCCGGTGTCGCCCGATAGGTAGTCATTGCCATGCTCGCCGAATAGCCAGTCATCGCCCCATTGTCCATAGAGCTGGTCGTAGCCATAGCCGCCTTTCAGTACATCATTGCCGCTGGAACCACTGAGGTTGTCGTTGCCGATACCGCCTTCTAGGACGTCGTTGCCGGTATAGCCATAGAGCAGGTCGTCTCCCGGCCCCCCATTTAGGTAGTCGTCACCTTCTCCGCCCCAGAGCCAGTCCTGTCCCTCCCCGCCATACAACTTATCATTGCCGGCTAAGCCCTCTAACTTGTCACTGCCGGCATTGCCGTAAATCACATCACACCCGCTACTGCCAACTAAAGTGTCATCTTCGGCAGTGCCGTAGACATATTTGTAGAGCTTAAAAATAATGCCGCTGTCAACGCTCACCCCGATATTGAGATTTGGTGTCGTGCGATCGCTGACATCCGCTGGCAGCTGATCTGACAGGACATCGGTAAGCCCGTCATTGTTCACATCTGCTTGGGCTTGGGTGCGACTGATCGTTTTAGCCATGAAACCTTCCTACTACAGCAATCAAAACTGTGGGATGCAGGCACTGTGGGATATAGAGCAGGTTTCGATAACACGGCCTTCTCTGCTGCTCTGTAGACCTAGGCTAAGCGGCGAGCCCCTGGAAATTGTCTGGGTTTCCGGTAAGGTCGGTTGCCGAAAAGGAGCAGCCTGATGACAGAAAAAGGCCAACTTTCCCGAGGGTAGGCACCAGTTGCGATCGCCGCACTCGGACGTCAGGCCTCAAGCCTCTTAGCACCTTGCAAAGGGGCGATTTTTGGCAAAGGTTGCGGGAGTATCACACTGTAGGTGAGCGCTCGCTGAGCCAAATGGCATGACCACCGCGATCGCCGACGAGGAAGGCAAGACGAAAACCGAGCCTCGAGGCTAGCGGTTCGCTCCATCCTGAAGAAATGAACGGTAGTCTGATTGTTTTGAGTCGTGCGGCTGCGACATCTTCGAAATCGTTTCTCAAATCCTGAAAACCCATCCCATGAGAGTATTTTGCTGAGTTGATCAATTATGAGGGCTCTATATGGCCAAAACGATCCGACTTAAAGCGGGAGAAAGGGCAAAAATATTTCACCGTAGCCTGAGTAGCATACCCATGGATTTTCGGTTCCAGGCATTGGCCCTCGGTGGTGGTAAGCCTGATGGTGAGATCGAGATTCGCGGATCAGATTGGATCTTTCTCAAATCTCCGGTTCGGCAACCTTTGCAAGAACACAATGTCGTTCATGCGGGCTTCTGGGACACTTTTTTTACCGTGTCTGTGATTGCCCATAGTGAATTAGAAGTCACTACACCAGGGCGTCAGCTCGGCTCGACGCGTTGGATTGTTTGGGTGGTCATTTTAGTTATGGTGGTGGCCGTTATCGCTTTCTCGCTGACGCTATAGGTCCTATTTAGCCCATGCAGAGTGACGGATACTTTGACCAAAGCGTTGCTGCAACCTATGACGACGATGTCGAGTCCGATCAGGCTGAAGCCGTTGACCCGATCGTCGATTGTTTGGCAGAACTGGCCGGTGGCGGCAGAGTGCTGGAATTTGGCATTGGCACCGGTCGAATCGCCTTGCCCCTGGCGATGAAAGGCGCCGAAGTGCATGGCATTGATCAGCCTCAGGCCATGCTTGCTCAACTGGCGGCAAAACCGGGGGGCGATCGCCTGCCGGTCACTCAAGGGGATTTCGCCACGACGTGCTGCGAAGGATCATTTTCGCTGGTCTACCTGATTTTCAATACCATCATGAACCTGACAACGCAGGAGGCCCAAGTCAGATGTTTTCAAAATGCCGCCTCACACCTCACACCTGGGGGTAGATTTGTGATTGAGGTCATGGTGCCCGCCCTGCAGCGACTGCCCTTGGGCGAAACTCACCAGGTCTTTGAGTGCCGTGATGATCATTGGGGTATCGATATCTATGATGTCGTCTCTCAAACGGTTCAGTCACATCACATGAGAGTCCGAAATCAAGTGGTGGAGCGATCTTCCATCCCTTTTCGCTACGTGTGGCCGTCAGAACTCGATCTAATGGCGAGAATCGCCGATCTAAAGCTGACAGCACGTTGGGGCGGATGGCAGCAAGAGCCCGTTGCCGGCGCCAGTCGCTATCGTGTCTCCGTGTGGGGAAGGCCGACTGCAGGCAATTAGGGCGGT
>CALCPB010000920.1 GCA_937897665.1 uncultured Halomicronema sp.
ACTATCGCGAAGGCAAATTCGTTCTCCGCGACGTCGGCAGCTCCAACGGCACCTATGTCAACACCATGCCCTTACCACCCGGCAATCGACACCGTCTCAGAGCGGGCGATAGAATAGCCCTCGGTAAGGGTGATAAGGTTACCTTTATTTTCCAATCTGGCTAAGTGGTTTACCCTTAAGCTAGTTTTTACCCTTAAGCTAGTTTTGATGCTTTCCTAAACCTCCGCGACCCCCTACGAATCGAGTGATGTGATTACCCTATCGCTACTACATCCTCTGAACAAAGAGCCCGTTCAAAACTGGACTTTTAAAGAAGACCCTGTCATCAGGATTGGGCGCTCTACCGAAAATCATGTTGTTTTGTACAGCGCAGTCGTTTCCCGCCACCATGTCGAACTGCGTCAGGTTGATGATGGTTGGGAAATCGTTAACCTCGGGACGAATGGCACCTATCTCGAAGGTAAGCGCGTCGCTCAAGCCCCCGCCGAAGATGGCATCGTCATTCGCTTAGCCCGGTCTGGCCCGAATATTCAAATCAATATCAAGCAAGAAGGGACTGATTCTGTCAGAGCATTACGTAAGCTCAGAGATGGCGTGGTCACCCGCACCAAAGCAGCTTCTCCATCTGTCGGGTCAGAAGACAAAACGGATATTCACTCCACCAATTTCGACGAAAGCTAAGTCACGAAAATAGGAAACAGCGGGTGCCTACTAAGTCATCGCGTGCGATCGCGAACCCGGAATCGTCAACCCAGTACCCTTAAATTAGACAGCACCCGCTTGGCGAGAAATCGAGCAGATATCAGCGAGGTGACGAGTCTAGTTTGTGGGCAAGGCTTTTGGCCCCATCGGCTTAGATTGCTACTGGATGCCAGCTCATGCCCTCTAGTCTGCAGGCGATCGCTAGCGTCTTTAGCGAACTGTCAACCGTTAAAACATGCTGCTGGGCTAGCGACACGGCTAGAACATCGCTTGAACATCTACAGCAAGTCAGGGTGTCAGCGGATGGCAGATTACGGACCCAATTAACCGGAGAACGAGGTGATGGCACTAGGTGATCAGGTATATGCCATGCGAGAGGTGGTCGGGGTGCCCGGGGTGTATGAACATCACGGCATCGACTGCGGTAATGATGAAATCATTCACTACTATAAAGGGTTAGAGGTGCCCACCATCACCCGCACGCCTCGTGATTTGTTTGCCCGCGGCGGGCGCATTTTTGTAAAACCCCGCTCTGTGGCTTATTTGCCCCATGTTGTGGTGCAACGGGCCGAAAGCCGCCTCGACGAGCAGCAGTATGACTTGCTAACAAACAACTGCGAGCACTTTGCCAACTGGTGCAAAACGGGCCGCAGCGACTGTGAGCAACTCGCGGGGGTTGGGCTTCAGATCGATCGCTACAACCGGGCGGCTTTACGCAACGTGATCGAGGGCACGGCTCGCGATCGCACCCCAGATGAAGCGATTGGGCTCTTCCATCAAGCGTTATCCAACATTGCCGCGGCCCACCAAACGCTCAAAACACAGTACGACCGAGCCCGCCAAGAGATGGATAGCTGGCAGCGCGTCGCCGAAGTGGCCCTGCAGCGCGATCGCGAAGACTTGGCCCGGGCTGCTCTACACCGCAAAGTCACGGCCAAAAAGCGGTCTGAAGATCTGACTCGGCAGCTAGCAGAGCTGGTGGATGTGCAGCTCACCCTCGAAAGCAATCGGCAACTGTCGGCGGCCCAGCAGTCTTAGCTCGCCATCCCACCCGACAAATAGCTTCCTTGAACTCATCCCACAGGGCTCATCCTGTCGCCTCAAAGCTGTATCCCTGGCCAGTCGGCTAGGGGCGTTTGCGTGGTGACTCGATGCATGCCCGCCTCGGCGAAGCGCTGGTACGCTGCGTCCGCTGCGTCAGTAAAGTCCACCACGTCGGGAACGACGACCGGCGACGTGCAATCTTCGAGCAAATAAACCTTTTGCGCTAGAGCGGGGTCGCGCTGGGTGATTTCTGACAGCAGATCATCTACTGACCAGGCAACGCAGTGGCTTTTGGCCTGTCCCGCCACCACGATCGCATCATAGGTCAACAGCTCATCGGTAAAGGCCGTATTTTTAGCCGCGATCGCGCTCCCCGCGTCATCCTCCAGCACTTCTGGACTCAGTACCGAGTAGTTCTCCGTCAGGGGGTTACCGCCCTTGATCTCATAGCGGGTCGGGCTGTTGCGGGCAATCGAGTGAAAGAAGCAGGCCTCTTCGATGGTCGACACCAGCGCATGACCAATGCCCCCCAGCATTGAGTGGTAGGGCCAAATGGTGAGGGGGTATTTGCCATCGGCAGTCAGGCGCTGGGTATAGTGCAGCGCAAATTTCTGCAGGTCGGATGCTGCTGTGTAGGCCGCCATCTCGGGATTGACGCGCCAGTGCCCAGCCACCACCTCCTCATGGTTAATCATCGTCATGGGGGTCGGGGCGTTACCATCAGCATCCACCCAAAACAGGGGATGAAAGATCTGGGCGGCGGTGTGAGTGTCGAGTGTAGGTACGATCGCGGTGAGGCTACCCAGATTTTCGTAAATGAACTGGCTCAGGCGCTGATTATCTTCCACCGCGCCGCGCCCCGAACGCCCGCCGACAAATAGCTCAAACTCAGGCAGGCAAAACGTATTTTGCACATCGATCAGCAGCAGACAAATGCGAAAGCGATCGCGGCTGGCGGCAGTGATGTCATGCTTTTGTGCCCAAGTGCAAGCCTCGGCAGCGCGCACTTGGTAGGACACACGATAGATTTGGTCAACTTTTTGACGGTCAAAAAAATCAGGGACGGGGGTGCGGGTTTGGAGGGTCATGGAGGAGTGGGAGAGTAGGGAGTAGAGTGTGGGGAGTAGTGAGTAGAAGGGCTTGAGCTTAGCAGTAGCGAGCCCGAAAGTTAGCGGTCACTGTTTTCAGCCGCATATCTAAGCGTTCCCAAACCTGCTGGGCGATGTCATCGGGCACCGCGCCATAAAAAGCTTCGGCAATGCCACCGGTAATGCAGGTCAGCGTGTCTGAGTCGCCCCCCAACGACACCGCATTGCGAATGGCATCTTCAAAATCATGGGCATCGAGAAAAGCGATGATCGCTTCGGGCACCGTCGCCTGGCAAGATTCGTTAAAAAAGTAGTGAGGACGAATTTCATCAACCGTGCGGTTGAGGTCATAGTCAAACGTTTCGCTAATGTAGGCGCGAATATCGGCTTTAGAATGCTGATGACGAGCGAGAAAAATCGCCGCCGCCGTCGCCTGCGCTCCCTTGACGCCCTCGGGATGATTGTGGGTCACGACAGCGGTTTTTTCCGCTTCTTGCAAGACCGCGTCTAAGGTTTCGCCCGCAAAGCCGACCGGACTGACTCGCATGGCCGAGCCGTTGCCCCAACTGTTATACGGTGTCAGGCTAGGCGACGACGCCCATTGGTGAAATCGCGCGCCGTAACTGCCGCTCGGATTAGGGTACCGCCAATAATATTTTTTGAAGGTTTTGGCATAGTTGCCCCCAGTCATCAACACATCGGCCACCGCTACCGACAAAATAGTGTCATCGGTAAACGTGGTGTCATCGATAAATAGCGGGAAATCCTTGGTGCGGCGATTGTTGAACTCATACACCGAGCCAATCATATCGCCCGCGATCGCACCTAGCATGGCGTCCAGCTCCTTCATCGCTCGTTCACTCTATCTTGCCACTCACTTCCTCATTCCTGTGCAATGCCGACTGTTGCGGAATTCACCAGGACTCCAGTACAAAACGACACAGGCAAGCTTGGCAGAGCTTGGCAACCGGAAACCGGCGAGTGCTCGTGGGCTTTGTTTGCTCACCCACCCACTGCAGAACCGCAAAGGTTTCACCGACCGGCTTCTGAGCGGCTCCCTGGAAAATCCGCATTAGGTGGCGATGTGCAGGTAGATTCAACCTTAAGGGTGATAGTGCAGCGAGAGTCCGGAGCCGACACGCTAACATATGTAAGCTCTTGCGATCACGGTTTTCCATGACCTCTATTCCCCCCCAGTCTTCGACTGAACTCGATGCGGCGGCGGCAGCTCTGACAGCGGAGTCCACCGAATCCAGCCTCAGTGCCGATCAATACAAACGCAAGATGGCTCGCCGCAAAGAGGTGCAGCAGCAGCGCTTGGCAGAGCGCACTGTTGAAAAAGGGCTCATCATCGTCCACACCGGTAACGGCAAAGGTAAAACCACCGCTGCCTTGGGCATCGTGCTGCGATCGCTCGGCCACGGCTACCGGGTCGCCATCATTCAGTTCATTAAAGGCGCTTGGGAACCGGCGGAAAAGGCCGTGTTTGACAAATGGGCTGACCAGCTCGACTTTCACGCCCTCGGCGAAGGCTTTACGTGGGAAACTCAAGACCGCGATCGCGACATTGCCAAAGCCACCGCCGCTTGGGAGATGGCCCTCACGTATCTGCGCAACCCAGCCTACCGCACGATTTTGCTCGATGAGGTCAACATCGCGCTGAAGCATGGCTTTCTGACCGTCGACCAGGTGCTGGCCGGACTGGCGGAAAAATCTCCCGATACCCACGTCATTTTGACGGGGCGAGGGGCGCCCCCAGCCCTCATCGAACAGGCCGATCTCGTCACTGAGATGAAACTCATCAAGCATCCCTTTCGCGAGCAGGGCGTCAAAGCCCAACCCGGCATCGAATTTTGAGGCGATACCGGGTTGGTGGTTGCCTCCTTAGGAAGGAGGGATTTGGCAGTGCCAAATCCCTACAGAAACGTCAGTTCGGGTTAAGGCAAAACCGGTTACTTTCCCCTCCTGGGAGGGGCTGATGGGGTGGGTTCAAGCCGTCGGCCAAACCCACCCCGTCCTGTGGACACCCCTGCCAGGAGGGGATTTGGCCCTCCAACTACCCGCAGATCCCTTGTCAGTTTTATCCCGAACTCAGGTTACAGAAATGTTGTTGGTGCTGGGAGGTTACCCCAGCACGGAATTCTTTGGACTTCAATGCCGCTTCAGTCTGCACCGAGGAGGGTGACCAGCAAGGCTTTCTGCGCATGCATGCGATTTTCGGCCTCTTGCCAAACGCGAGATTGGGGGCCTTCGATCGCTGCCTCGGTAATCTCTTCGCCCCGATGGGCGGGCAAACAGTGCAGCACGATCGCAGTTGGATCAGCCACCGCCAGCAGAGCATCGTTCAGCTGATAGGGTTCAAAGATAGGAATTCGTTTTTCCGCCAGATCTTCTTGGCCCATACTGGCCCAAACGTCGGTGTAGAGTACGTGGGCACCAGCCGCGGCGGCTTTGGGGTCATCGGTTAGCGCGACGGTGCAGCGATCGCCGGCAAGCGCTTTTGCCTGGTCGACAATAGCGGCTGCCGGTTCGTAGCCCGCCGGGGTCGCCACCCGCACATTAATCCCCGCTAACGCACAGCCCAACATCAGCGAATGGGCGACGTTGTTGCCATCGCCGAGATAGGTCAGCGTCAGGTCGGTCAAAGGTGCCTCAAACGCCTCTTGCATCGTTAAAAAGTCCGCCAGAATCTGACAGGGATGTTCTAAATCGGTCAGGGCGTTGATGATGGGCATCTGGGCATAGTCAGCAAACTCCTGCAGTTCTGCGGGGTCAAAGGTGCGCACGGCCAAAACATCTAAATAACCGTCGAGCACTCTCGCCGTGTCTTTAATCGGTTCGCCCCGACTGACCTGAGTCAGGCTGACATTCAGATCCAACACCTGCCCGCCCAGCCGCCACATCGCGGACGAAAAGCTGACGCGCGTGCGAGTAGAAGATTTGCGAAACAACAGGCCCAAGACCTTGCCGGAGCAATCTGTTGTCAGCTCACCGGCCTTGAGCTGGGCGGCTAATGTCAGCAGATACTTGAGTTCTGCGGAAGTAATATCGGTGATGCTGAGAAAATCGCGACCGTTTAACCCTGTCATGCGCCTGTCTGCCTGCCGTTTGGAAACTACAAAACTATCAGATTTTTGGCCGTCAGTCAGGGAAACGCTTTGACTCATAGGTTGGCAACGGTTGGCGTTTATGGGTT
>CALCPB010000921.1 GCA_937897665.1 uncultured Halomicronema sp.
CCCCAAACGTTACGGTGATTACTGCCAGAACAACACCGGTAATCCAGGTCAACTCACGGGGCTTTTTGAACCCGCCGGTGAGATAGACGCGGAAGACGTGCAAAATCATCATCAGCACCATCATGCTGGCCGACCAGCGATGGATGGAACGAATCAGCCAGCCAAAGTTGACGTCTGTCATGAGGTACTGAACCGATGCGAAAGCTTCGGTGACCGTCGGCTTGTAATAGAAAGTCATGGCAAAACCCGTCGCGAACTGAATCACGAAACAGGTCAGCGTAATGCCACCGAGGCAGTAAAAGATATTGACGTGGGGTGGAACGTATTTGCTGGAAATATCGTCGGCGAGTGCCTGAACTTCCAGCCGCTCATTGAACCACTGAAACGCTTTTGAATCGGTAACTTGCTTGGTAAACATGAAGCGGGAGGATATTAATCTAAGCAGTGTATTCCTTAGAAATTTAACATAGCTAAAACTTCGATCAGAGACATTTGGGGCAAAACGTCATTAAAATCTACTGCTCAAAAGCCCAAAACGGCTTACTTGCGGGGTTTCTGGTCTAATTGAGCTGCCTCAGCGAGAAGACGCCGCAGTTCACGTATCTTTACAAACTATTTGCTAGCTGCAGCGACCTGCCCTGAGCTAATGCGTCATGCGTGATGCTGACTGGGGAGTGTCCCTTCTACAATCAGAGACAACAGACTCAGAGACCTATGGGACGCAAGATTTTCAAAAGCACGGTGTCAGTGTTGCTGGCAGTGGTGATCGGTTGGGGCCTGTGGCAACCAGCTGCGTTAGCCCTGACTGATGAGGAAAGCTTGGTGGCGGAAGTTTGGCGGATTGTTAACCGAGCTTACTTAGACCAGACGTTTAATCATCAGAATTGGTGGTTTGTGCGGGAACATGTACTTGATCAGACGTTTACGAGTCGGGCTGACACCTATGACGCGATTCGTGAAATGCTGAGCTCTTTGAATGACCCTTACACTCGTCTGTTGCCACCTGAGCAATATCGGAGCTTGCAGACCAGCACCTCGGGTGAACTGACGGGGGTGGGTCTGCAGATCGCTAAAGATGATGCAGATCAGTATTTGCAGGTAATTGCGCCGATCGCGGGCTCACCCGCTGCAGCCGCGAACGTGCAGCCGCGCGATCGCATTCTGGCAATTGATGGCCGTTCGACCCAGACATTGACGCTTGATGAGGCCGCTAACTCCATGCGGGGGCCGGTGGGTACTGCAGTCGTGTTGACGATTTCTCATAATCAGCAGACGCCGGAAGCGATTACGTTAACGCGGGGCACGGTGAGCCTGAATCCGGTGGTGACCCGTATTGACTCCGTCTCAGAGAATTTAACGGTTGGGTACATTCGCCTCACGCAATTTAACGCGAATGCAGCGAGTGAGGTCGCCACAACGGTGCAAGCGTTTGAGCGTCAGGGGGTGAATGCTTATGTGCTGGATTTGCGCAACAATCCCGGCGGATTGCTCAATGCGGGCATCGAGATTGCTCGTCAGTGGCTAGCGACTGGGACGATTGTGTATACCTTTGATCGTCGGGGCATGCTTGATAGCTTTGAGGCGAGCGGTTCAGCCTTGACTGACGCCCCGCTGGTCGTGCTGGTGAATGAAGGTACCGCTAGCGCGAGCGAAATTTTGGCTGGGGCGTTGCAGGATAATCGTCGCGCGCAGCTGGTCGGCAATACGACCTTTGGGAAGGGTCTGATTCAGTCGTTGTTTGATTTGTCCGACGGGTCTGGGCTGGTGGTAACGGTGGCCAAGTACAAAACGCCAGCGAATCACGATATCAATCGTTTGGGGATTCGTCCTGATCAGATCGTGCCGTTGGCGGCGATCGCCCGAGAACAAATTGGCACGGATGAAGATGTGCAGTATCAGGCGGCAATCGAACTCTTGAGTCAATCAATGGTTATGGCGAGTGCATCCTAAACGCAGCCGAACGTATCATGATCCGCTTCACGGCGCGATCGCCCTTGATCGACAAGACCCGGTCGAACAGCTGCTGATCCGCTTGATTGATACGCCGGCGTTTCAGCGCCTGCGCCGGGTTCGGCAGTTAGGGGCGGCTAGCCTGACCTTTCACGGGGCTGAAAGTTCTCGCTTTACCCATGCTCTGGGCGTCATGGAACTGACCCGGAAGGCCTTTGATTTACTGGTAAAACGATATCCCTCGCTGGCGAGCCATCGGGCGACGGTGCTGTGTGCGGCGCTGCTGCATGACATTGGTCACGGTCCCTACAGTCACACAGCGGAAGCGATTTTCAAGACTCACCACGAGCACTGGACGCGGCGCATCATTGGCGAATCGGCACCGGTACAAGCACTGTTGGCAGAGTTTGACCCGGCGCTGACAGCGGCGATCGCATCGGTTTATACCCATCAACATTCGCTGCCACTCGTGTGGCAGTTGGTATCGAGCCAGCTTGACTGCGATCGTCTCGACTATCTCATGCGGGACAGCTACTTTACAGGGGCGTCTTACGGCAGCTTGGATTTAGATCGCATTGTGCGATCGATGGATATGGATGATGACGGCAATCTGATGGTGTCTCACAAAGGTCAGACTGCCGTGGAGCACTATCTGTTGGTGCGCTACTTTATGTACGCCCAGGTCTACAACCATCCCAAAAATCTGGCGGCGACTTGGACACTGCAGCGGGCCTTTGAGCGGGCTCAAAAATGTTTTGTGGCTGGCAATCTTGATGTCGATGAGACCGTGACTGCCTGGCTTAATCATCCTCAAATGCCGCTGACGCTAGAGCACTATCTGGCGGCAGACGATATTGTTTTCACCTATCACCTGCAGCGCTGGCAGCATCACGCGGATAAAGTGTTAGCTGATCTCTGTCAGCGCTTTATTCAGCGACGGCTGCGCAAGGCGCGGGATGTGTCTAACTTATCTGAGCACGATCGCGCTGACCTGTTAGCTCAAACTCAAGCCCAGGTGGTTGAGGCGGGTTACGATCCCCAACTCTATTGTGGGCTGAGTCACAGTCAAAGCTGTGGCTATACGCTCTATCAACGTGGCATCAAAGTTTGGGTTGACCATCGAGCGATTGATATTAAACAGCTCTCGCCGATCGTCGCGTCACTCACTGAGACCTATCGCCGTACCTGGTTGCTATATGTGCCAGAGGTGTCGTCTTGGCTCGATCAGCAGCTGAACTTGACGACGGGCGATCGCTAACGCCCGCGACGAATTCTACAAATTTCCTCACTCTATACAGGGCCTCCCATGAACTGGTGACTACCCGGTCAGCCTGATAGCGATCGCGTTGGCTGGGTGTGCCTGGGTGGAGACCGGGTAGGGCGATCGCGACGGGGCATTGATGATCCCGCAAATTCTGAGACTGACTCGTGCCCATGCGTGCCAGTCAATTAACGCCAGGACTCTATAAAAACTGTAAGGCGGGAAATCTAGCAGCAAGATCAAGTGATGGTTTTCATTGAGGAGAGAGAATGGTAATCTCGTCATAGAGCTAATGCAATCGTCTTTTGATTATGCATTTGCTTTCTTCAATGTAAAAAACAGGTGTTCGCGATGGCACTGACTATCAGAATAAATTTCCGAAATGTGCGCGGGGATGTCTTTGGTGGTGTGACTGCTGCAGTGATTGCCCTGCCAATGGCTCTGGCCTTTGGTGTGGCATCTGGCGCAGGCCCCGAAGCTGGTCTCTATGGCGCTGTTCTCGTCGGTTTTTTTGCCGCTCTGTTTGGCGGCACGCCGACCCTCATTTCTGAGCCTACCGGCCCGATGACTGTGGTCATGACGGCGGTCCTGGCTAAGCTCATCGCCGCTGATCCGGTCAACGGTAAGGCTATGGCCTTTACTGTGGTGATGATGGCGGGGGTGTTTCAAATCCTTTTCGGTCTCTTAAGGCTTGGGCGCTACGTCACGCTCATGCCTTACACCGTGATCTCCGGCTTTATGTCGGGCATCGGGGTGATTTTGATTATTTTGCAGATTGGGCCCTTTTTGGGGCAATCCAGCCCTAAGGGTGGGGTAATTGGCACGATCACCAGCTTGCCGGATCTCATCGGCAACACGGTGACGCCGGAGTTGATTTTGGCGGTCTTTACGATTGCGGTTCTCTTCTTCGTACCCAAGAAGCTGAAGCGCTTTTTGCCGCCTCAACTGTTGGTATTAGTGGCGGGCACGGTCTTGTCGCTTTTTCTGTTTGGTGATGCTGATATTCGTCGTATTGGTCCGATTGAAGCGGGTCTACCGGCCATGCAGATGCCGACGTTCAGTGCGGCGCAGTTTCAAATCATGCTGATCGATGCCCTAGTGCTGGGTGCTTTGGGCTGCATTGATGCGCTGCTCACAGCGATGGTGGCTGATAGCTTGACGCGCACTCAGCATCAGTCTGACAAAGAGCTGATTGGTCAAGGGCTCGGTAACGTCGTGTCGGGTCTGTTTGGCGGCCTCGCTGGGGCCGGTGCCACGATGGGCACTGTAGTCAACATTCAAACCGGTGGGCGGACAGCGCTCTCGGGTTTAGTGCGAGCTGTCTTGCTGATGGTGGTGGTGTTAGGGGCTTCGAACTTGATTGCGCCGATTCCCCTGGCTGTGCTAGCCGGTATTGCCATGAAGGTCGGGGTCGATATCCTGGACTGGAGTTTCTTGAAGCGCGCCCACAGTGTTTCTTGGAAAGGCACGCTGATTATGTACGGCGTCCTCTTTCTAACCGTGTTTGTGGATTTGATTGTCGCGGTTGGTGTCGGTGTTTTCATTGCCAACATTTTGACGATCGATCGTTTAACCAAACTGCAGTCTGAAGGCATTAAGACCATTACTGATGCTGACGAAGATGAAGACCTGCAGATGACGCCTGAGGAGCAAATGCTGCTCGATCGCGCCGATGGTCGAGTGTTGTTGTTCCACCTGAGTGGACCCATGATCTTTGGGGTGGCCAAGGCGATCGCTCGCGAAAACAATGCGATGGAAGACCACGATGTCTTAGTGCTGGATCTGCAAGACGTGCCGATTTTAGGGGTGACTGCTGCCCTCGCGCTAGAAAACTCCATTCAAGATGCGAGTGATAATGACCGACCGGTTTTTGTGGTCGGCGCGAGTGCGCAAGCGCTGAAGCGTTTAGAAAAGCTTGGCATCCATCGGTTTGTGCCGCCAGAACGGTTGGTCGATACTCGAGTAGCGGCGCTGCAAGGGGCGCTAGACCTGTTGGATAGTCCTTCCGATTCGTCTGCTCCGGTGGTGACGTCTCCGGCGGTATAGTTTCCGGCCACTCATCGTGAGCTACCTGGTAACAGTCTGCTCCTGTCGCGATTCCTGATATTGTCAGTGCTCTGGTGGTCCGCAAGCTGGCCCGCTAACTCTGGTGAGTCGATTTAGACGGTCAACCAGAGCCTGCTTTAAGTTGGGCTAGCTGCTCAATCAAGCATAAAAATTTTGAATCAATTTTGATGGTTTGAGCGATCGCCCACCGGTGATCGACTCAGAACGCTGTTAGGAAATTAAATTGCAATGCTCTCTTTCAATTTTCTCGATTGGCCGACGGTCTTGACCTCGGTGATGGCTGAGGTACCGGCTGAAGAGGTCGCCCCCTTAGTGTTGGCGGGCGTTTTATTAAGTCTGATGGTGGTTTATCTAGCCAGCAAGCTGGGCGGCGAACTGTCGAAGCTAATGGGTCTGCCGCCGGTGTTGGGCGAGTTAATTAGCGGTGTGTTAGTGGGCGTTTCGGCGTTGCACTTGCTGGTGTTCCCAGAAGCAGGGGTAGAGGCGTCGAGTTCGGTGCTGATGGGAACGCTACAAACCCTGATGGGTACCCCGGTAGAAACGCTGAATCAAGTGTTTCAGACCCAGGGAGAAATTATTTCAGTATTGGCAGAGTTGGGCGTGATCATTCTGCTGTTTGAGATTGGCCTGGAGTCTGACCTGAAAGAATTACAAAAGGTGGGATATCAGGCGGCGATCGTGGCCGTTGTTGGTGTCGTCGCGCCCTTTGCTTTAGGGACGTTCGGCTTGATGGCGTTCTTTAATGTCGATGCCCTCCCGGCGATTTTTGCCGGGGCGGCGCTCACGGCGACCAGCATTGGAATCACCTCCAAGGTGTTGTCAGAACTGGGTCAGCTGCGATCGCGGGAAGGTCAAATCATTGTCGGCGCTGCGGTGATGGACGACGTGTTGGGCATTATTGTGCTGGCGGTGGTGGCGAGTCTGGCAAAAACTGGAGATGTCTCGATCATCAATGTCGTCACCCTGATCGCCAGTGCCAGTGGCTTTTTGCTGGGGGCCATTTTGGTAGGGCGCGGGTTTAATAGTGTCTTTGGTACCATTGCCGACCGGTTGCAAACGCGTGGCAATTTGGTGATTCCGGCTTTGACCTTCGCGTTAGCACTGGCTTTTGTCGCTCAAGTCGTGCATCTAGAAGCGATCTTGGGCGCGTTTGCGGCGGGTTTGGTCTTAGATGAAACTGATCAGCGCAAAGAACTTGATCGACAGATTATCCCGATTGCTGATGTGCTGGTGCCGATCTTTTTTGTCACTGTTGGGGCACGAGTGGACTTGAGCGTACTCAACCCGCTGTATCCTGAAAACCGCCCTGGCTTGGTGATTGCCGCCTTCTTAATTGTGGTGGCGATTATTGGCAAAACGATTACCGGCTGGGCTGTGTTTGGTAAAGAACCGGTCAATCGTCTGGCAGTAGGTGTGGGCATGATTCCGCGGGGTGAAGTTGGCCTGGTGTTTGCGGGTATCGGCGCGGCCAGCGGTACGCTGGATCGACCACTGCAGGCGGCCATTATTGCGATGGTAATTTTGACAACGTTGGTGGCTCCGCTGCTGCTGCGATGGGCCTTTAGAGACGAAGAGGTGGTCGAGCCAGTGGTTTAGTTAACGCTGAGTCAGGGGTGAAATGATGCAGCAGTCAACTGCGTAGTCGTTGCTGTGACTTGACTCGACGTGCCTGAGCGTTCCTTGGC
>CALCPB010000922.1 GCA_937897665.1 uncultured Halomicronema sp.
CGCAAGACCAAGAGCGGTTATAGCGATCACCATCGCGGTTGCCTTCACCGTTGGCCGCGTTGTGCTTTTCGTTGTAGCTGACCAGATCGCGCAGGGTAAAGCCGTCATGGCAGGTGATGAAGTTGATGCTGGCGTGGGGGCGCTTGCCGTTCGATTCATAGAGATCTGAGCTGCCCGTCAGGCGAAAGGCAAATTCCCCCAACCGGCAGTTCGATTCTTCACGCCAAAAGTCGCGCATGGTGTCGCGATATTTGCCATTCCACTCCGACCACAGCAGCGGAAAGTTACCCACCTGATAGCCGCCTTCACCGATATCCCAGGGTTCGGCAATGAGTTTGGTCGTCGACAACACGGGGTCTTGATGAATGATGTCGAAGAACGCGGCCAGGCTATTCACCTCGTAAAGTTCACGGGCCAATGCCGAGGCCAGGTCAAACCGAAACCCATCGACGTGCATTTCTTCGACCCAATAGCGCAGGCTATCCATAATCAGCTTCAGCACTTGGGGATGGCAGACATTGAGGGAATTGCCGCAACCCGTAAAATCCATATAGTACTGGGGCAGATTTTCGACCAGCCGATAATAGGCCTGGTTATCGATGCCACGAAAAGCGACCGTCGGGCCAAACTCGTTGCCCTCGCCAGTGTGGTTATAAACCACGTCGAGAATGACTTCAATGCCCGCTTGGTGCAGTGCCTTAACCATCTCCTTAAATTCGCGCACCTGCTCACCATGGCTACCCTGGGGGCTATAGCCCGAGTAGGGCGCAAAATAGCCGAGGGAGTCATAGCCCCAATAATTGCGCAGGCCCACACTGACTAAATGGCCCGGATAGGCCACAAAATGATGCACCGGCAGTAGCTCAATGGCGGTGACCCCAAGGGTTTTGAGGTGAGCGATCGCGGCAGGATGCCCTAACCCCGCATAGGTGCCCCGCAGCGCTGGGGGAATGTCAGGGTGCTGCTGGGTAAACCCTTTGACATGAGCTTCGTAAATGATGGTGCGGTGCCACGGCGTCTCAGGATGGCGATCGCCCTCCCAGTCAAAGGTGGGGTCTACCACCACACATCGGGGAATCAGATCGCTGTCGTCTAAGTCAGAAAAATCGAGGTCGCGATCGGCTTTGGTCACGTTGTCGACGGGATAGCCAAAAATAGCCGCGCCATGCTGTACATCGCCCGCGATCGCTTGAGCGTAGGGATCTAACAACAGCTTGTGAATGTTAAATCGCTGCCCCTCCCCAGGCACGTAGGGCCCGGCGACCCGATAGGCATATCGCTTTCCAGGGCCAATTTGGGGCAGATACCCATGCCACACATAGTTGCTCAATTCTGGCAGCTGAATTTGCGTTTCCGCATCCTCGTCATCAAACAGGCAAAGGTAAACAGCCGTCGCATTTTCGGCAAAAATCGCGAAGTTGGTGCCCTTGCCGTCCCAGGTTGCCCCCAAGGGATGTGGGTTGCCGGGCCAGATGGTGTGGGTCATAAAAGCGAGGAAGAATGGCAGCACAATCAGACGCCATGATTGTAACGGGTCGCCTTCCCCAGATGGAAACGTGCCCCATAGCATCGGGGAAACAGACCGGTTTAGGTGGGAAAAACACGTGCGGTCAGCGTCAGCGCCCCTTCCGGCAAGACACCGTGCTGGGCTCTGGCATGGGGCAGGCAACGTCCACAAACGGATTCGTGAGCTATCGAATCCTTAACGCTGAGGGAAACTCCAACATCAAGGATTCATCATCACGTCAGCCTCCCTATTGCGTGTGATGCTGCTGTGCTAACCCGAGAGCAGCAGTTATTTTTGCTAGAACGGCCGCTTCTGCTGGGGAAATCTGCTGCTGGTCTAAAGGGCTCCGCCCCGCCGCCCGAGCGACGCGATCGCAACAGGTATAAACCAGTTCTTGATAGTCACCCAGTTCCTTCGGCGAGGCTTTGTCAGTCAAAATCGCGATCGCCTGAGCAATTGCAGTGAGGGCGTTCGCGAGCACTTGCTCCCATGTTTGGTCACGACTGTCGGTCTGCTTCAGAACTAGCTGGCGCTTAGCATGGTGCCCAAACAAGGCATGAATTAGAGGACTGTTAGGATATTGGCTCGTCGCCTTCGCCAGCGCTTGCCTCAGGGCAACTGCTTCCAACTGATCCGCGATCAATCCGGTTTCGGCCTTAGACACGGCGGTGGCGCTTAGGGTGACGGCGGTGGCGAGGGTGAGCAGTTCTTCGACCTCGTAACCGGCGGTGTAGTCAATCGCGTCGTAGTCATGCACATAGGCCTGAAACACATCAACTTTGATCCAGTCGACGGTTGCTCTCAGGTTGTGGGCTGGTGTGGGCATCAGGCTCAAGTACATCGCCTGACGAATGGTCTGCCCTAAAGTCCCGACAATCTCGTAGCGATCAAATACATTTGCCACTGCGGTGCCCATCCCCAGCTTCATCATCGTTCCTCGCAGGCCCACATTAGAAGCGGGCAGAGAGTCCTGCTGTTTTGCTCTGGCCATCAAGGATTGAGCGATCGCCCCCCCTTGCTGATAAGCTACCTGAGCAGTGGCCGGGAGCGGGGCAGTATGGCCTTCATCCGATTCGATAACAGCGCAGTCGCCGGCGGCGAAAACCTCGGGATGCGCTAGCAGCTGAAGCGTGGGCTTAACCAGGAGATGGCCCCGTTTTGTCCGTTGGCCCTCTGGTACAGGCAGCGCTTGAACGAGCGGATGAACTTTGGTGCCAGCGGTCCAAACAATCGTATTTGCGACTAAGCGCTCAGAATTGCCATCACGCCCAAATTCGACTGCATCCGGATGCACTGCGGTCACCGAAGCGCCTAATATCAGCTCCGGTTGAATCACCCGATCTTCCATAGCCGACATGACTGTATCTCGGAGCCGACTATTCACGTCGCCGTTGAGAATGTCACTGCGATTGAGCAACACGATGCGAATGTCTTCTGGGTGATGAGTTGTCTCATTGGTGATGTCACTGGTGATGTCACTGGCTGCGGCCTCGTACCATCGCGGCATGAGGTCGCCTAGCGTTAAGGCCAGCTCTACTCCTACTGGGCCGCCGCCGATAATGGCAATCGTCAGCAGCGATCGCCGAACCTCTGGCGATGGGTGCGCTGCTGCTGCTCGACATCGTGCCATGAGCTGCTGCTTCACG
>CALCPB010000923.1 GCA_937897665.1 uncultured Halomicronema sp.
TTTATGGCTGAGAATTAGCCAACTACTGAAACTTGATATGAGCGCCGCATTCAACCGGACACGGCTCAACTGGAGCGAGAATAAAAACTGTGCTGATCGCACTGCCGGAATCAATTACTCAATCCAGGCCTTAGCTTTCTGTAGCCTGTCGCTGAATAAGCTGAGGTCAAACACATCTGCCTACTTTTCAGTACTTTAGGGGGCACTACCATAGCGCCGCTTCAGGAGGACAACGATTAATAGATTGAAAACTTAATTTCAAGGCGCTGTCTGTAACATTCGCGGCCATCAATGTTCTCAAACCCAAATCTCTTGCTATATTCGGGAACCATTGATAGGAGGCTGTATAGAGAGCTATAAAACCGTTTCTCAACCCTTCATTTAGAACAGTGGAAAAAGCTGATCGCGGCGTGAATTTGAACTCATCACGTTGCCGCTGCGATCGCTGCACTAATAGTTAAATGCAACTAAACCTGAGCAGAATCTGTTCGATCAAGGTGTATTCAAAATTGCTAAAAGCTAAGCATCATGCTCAGTCTAGTGAATTAGAGCCGGTTTTTAGGTCATCCTAGGGATACCTGGTATGATACGCCTGATATTGGTGTGGTGTGGCATGTCGAGGAGTGTAAGATGCTGAATTCTGTGGATTTCAGCGGTAGACCCTTCCATTTCATCGGAATTGGCGGGATTGGAATGTCTGCGTTGGCTTATGTCTTAACGCAGCAGCGACTACCGGTTTCAGGATCAGATTTGCGGTTGAGTCACATAACTCAGCGCCTGCAAGAATCAGGGGCTCACGTTTTTTGGAAACAAGAAGCAGAGAATTTAAGCTTTTTTGAGCGTGACGTTAACGGCGACTATGGCCATCAGGCCCGAGTGTCTAACCGGGCTCATCAGCCGGTCAGCCTCCCTCAGGTCATCTGTTCAACAGCCATCAACGAAAGTAATGATGAGTACCGGGCCGCTAAGGCCATGGGCTGTCCCATCTTTCATCGCTCTGATCTGTTAGCAGCCTTAATGCGGCAGCAGCAGAGTATCGCGGTTGCTGGCACCCACGGCAAAACCACCACGAGCAGCATGATGGGCTACGCCCTCTTGGCCGCCAATATTGACCCCACGATTGTCGTGGGGGGCGAAGTTTCGGCCTGGGAAGGCAATGCTCATCTGGGTAGCAGCGATTGGTTTGTGGCCGAAGCGGATGAGTCTGATGGCTCGCTGGTGAAGCTATCGCCGAAGATCGGCATTATCACCAACATTGAGCTGGATCATCCCGACCATTACAGCAGTCTCGACGACGTCGTGGATATCTTCCGGCAGTTTGCTGAGCAGGCAGAAACCGTGATCGCTTCCGCCGACTGCGCCACTATTCGCTCCTTTATTGAGCCGGATATTACCTATGCCGTAGAAGTCGGCGGTGCAGCTGATTACACCGTGAGCGAAGTGGTCTACGGCGCGACGGGTACCCGAGCGGTCGTTTGGGAACGCGGCCATCGGCTGGGCATATTGCGCCTCTCAGTGCCAGGCAAACATAATCTGAGTAATGCTCTCGCGGTGATTGCCGCGGGCCGTCAAGTCGGCGCTAATTTTGAGGACTTGGCCACGGGACTCGCCGATTTTGAAGGCGCGCGCCGGCGCTTTGAAAGTCGTGGATTTTACAATGGCATTCAGTTTGTGGATGACTATGCTCACCACCCCAGCGAGATTAAGGTCACCTTGGCAACTGCTGGCTTACTCAAAAAAGCTGATCGCCCACTAGGGTGTCATGTGAAACGCGTTTTTGCCGTTTTCCAGCCGCACCGCTACAGTCGGATCGCTGCTTTCTTGGAGGACTTTGCCCAAGCCTTCAAAGATGCAGATGAAGTGATTGTCACGGATGTCTACAGCGCGGGTGAAGTTGAGCCGCCGGGGTTTTCCGCCAAAACAGTGGCCAATGCGATCGCGGCCTATCATCCCCATGTGCAGTACTGCTCATCTTTAGAAGCCGTCAGTGCCGTCTTGGTCGAGCGTCTACTACCGGGTGACACGGCTCTGTTTTTAGGGGCTGGCAATCTCAACCTCATTATTCCGGATGTGATGGAACCCTTTATGAACGCTGAGATACAGGCAGTGCGACAGGCATAACTGCCGTTGTTGCTAACTTAACTTTGGCGGAGATAAACTGTGGTACTTTCCCTGGATGCGATTGACGTGGTCAAAGAGCCGACGTTCCCTCTGCAGCAGCGAATTTCCCTAGCGGCTTTCACCTCTTATCGAGTAGGCGGCAAAGCTGATTGGTTCACTTTGCCAAAGACGTCTAGCGATATCGCCGCTAGTTTGCAGTGGGCTCAAAGCCATAAGTTACCCGTGACCTTGTTAGGCGCGGGGTCTAATTTGCTGGTAAGCGATCGCGGCTTGCGCGGCCTCGTCGTCTGTACTCGTCATCTGCGGGGCGTTGACTTTGACGAAACGACCGGCCAATTGACGGCGGCCGCCGGTGAACCGCTGCCCAATCTCGCTTGGAAAGCGGCGCGACGCGGCTGGCGTGGTTTGGAATGGGCCGTGGGCATTCCCGGTACTGTCGGTGGGGCAGTCTTTATGAACGCGGGTGCTCATCGTGCCTGCACCGCAGACAGCTTGATTCAAGCTCATGGGGTCACGCTGGCAGGTGAGCCAATTGTGCTCTCGCCTCAAGAGCTGAACTTTTCCTATCGCACCTCTAGCCTACAGTCGAAGCTCTGCATGGTGACTCAGGCCACGTTTCAGTTAACGCCTGGAGATGCTGTCGCCGAGGTCATGGCTGATACTCAGGCAGCGATCGCCCAGCGACGCTCAACTCAGCCTTATCATTTACCCAGCTGTGGCAGTGTCTTTCGTAACCCCAGCTCCCACAAAGCGGGCTGGCTGATTGAGCAAACCGGGCTGAAAGCGTTGCAGATTGGCCAAGCCCAGGTCTCACCTATGCACGCTAATTTCATTGTGAATGTAGGCGGAGCCACCGCCGAAGATGTTTTGAGTCTGATCCGGTCGGTACAAGACGAAGTCCAAGACAAGTGGAATATCTTGCTACATCCTGAGGTGCGTCTGTTGGGCACATTTGACGGGCCTCAGTTCAGAACTTCCTAGTCATTTGCCCCGACTTCACAGCACCAGCATCGCCGGAACTTCCTGGCAGCT
>CALCPB010000924.1 GCA_937897665.1 uncultured Halomicronema sp.
TGAAAGCAGGCGGGGTGGCGGCTCAAATTGAGGTGGCTCAACAGCTGCAGCAAAGAGAACAAACGGCACTGCAGCAAGAAATTGCGACGCTGGTGCACCAGCCGCCCATGGCGAGTCGCATCGCAGCGCTGCAGCAAGAGATGCGCGAAGTTGAGCGCTCGGTATCGAACCGGGTGACTTACCTGCAGAGCATTGATGCTGCCGAAGAGGCTAACGTGCAGGACTGCCTCGCAATGATCGATGGCTATTTTGCCAATTTAGGAAAAACTCGATGACCCCAGCAACAACCGCCGATGTGGTGATCATTGGCAGCGGCTTGGGGGGCTTGGTCGCTGGTGCCCTGCTCGCCCGTTATGGCAAAACGGTGATTGTTTGTGAAAGTCATACGATTCCTGGGGGAGCGGCCCACGGATTTACCCGGCAGGGGTACACCTTCGACTCGGGGCCATCGTTTTTTTCTGGACTCGGGGCAGCGGATTCTCGTAATCCCTTGAGGCAGGTGCTCGACGTGTTGGGCGAGTCGGTGACGGCGATCGCTTACGAGCCGCTCGGCTACTACCACTTACCGGAGGGGACGCTGCCGGTTTATCGCCAACTGGCGGACTATCAGCGCGAGGTGGCCCGCTTTACCCCGCCAGGCGCAGCGGAGCTAACCGAATTTGTCCGCCAACTTTTGGCGTTGTACAAACCGCTAAAACAGATTCCGAGTCTGGGCTTACGTCCCGACTTCGGAGTCATTCCTTTTTTGTTGCGGTATCCGGGGGCGCTGTTGGGGTTATTGCCGCAGCTCGGTTCAGTGCAGCAGTCAGTGGGCCAGATTTTAGATCGCACGGTGCAAGACCCGTGGGTGCGTCAGCTGGTGGATTTGGAATGCTTTTTGCTGTCCGGCTTGAAGGCCCACGGCACGATCGCCCCCGAAGTCGCCTTTGTGTTTGGCGAGCGCGAAACGACACCGGTGGACTATCCCCTGGGCGGCAGCGAAGCCCTCGTCAACGCCCTAGTGCGAGGGCTGAAAAAATGGGGTGGTGAGCTGCGGTTAGGAACTCATGTTGAACGAGTCCTGGTGGAGCAGGGGCGCGCGATTGGTGTGCAGTTGCGTCAGGGCGACATCATTCACGCGCCAGTGGTCATCTCCAACGCCACTTTGTGGGATACCTACACCAAACTGCTAGGCCCCGACGATGTGCCCGCTGAGTTTCGTCAAGCCGCTTTGACTACGCCTGCTGTTAACAGCTTTATGCATCTGCATTTGGGCATTGATGGCCAGGGCGTGGACGATTTGACGGTGCACCATGTCGTCGTCCACAGTCGCGATCGCGACCTGACGGCCCCAGGCAACACCTGTATGATTTCGATTCCGTCGGTGCTTGCTCCGACCCTGGCACCCACCGGCAAGCAGGTCATTCACGCCTACACGTTGGAACCCTGGGCGGGCTGGCAGCGCGATGGGCAGTATCGCCAGCGCAAGCAAGAGCGCGCGGCAACGCTTTATCGAGCCCTGCAAAAGGTGATTCCTGATATTCGCGAGCGCGTGGAAGTCGAGCTAATCGGCACACCGCTAACCCATCAGCGCTTTCTTCGCCGGTTTCAGGGCACTTATGGCCCGGCGATCGCCGCTGAGCGAGGTCAGTTTCCCAATCACAAAACGCCGATTGCCGGACTGTTACGCGTCGGTGACTCGACGTTACCGGGGATTGGCGTGCCCGCCGTGGCGGCTTCAGGAATTCTCTGTGCTAATTCGTTGGTCTCACCGTCGCAGACGGCGAGCTTGCTGTCTGACTTGACTTCGGTGAGGGCGCGTTCGCAATAGCGCTCAATCATTTGCCGACGAGCAATCGCCCCCGCCATCGAAAAGGGGGAGTCAGGTGAGGTCGCCGCAAATTCCGGCAGTTCGCTCCACTGCTGGTCGGCCATGGCGATCGTGGTGAGGGTCGGCAGATTTGTGATCGGCTGCGACTCGGTGGGCTTGGGCAGGGTCGCAAACAAGTCCTCATAGGCGGGCTTGTCGGTTCTGGCAGCAGGCTGAGCCAACTGTGGCTCAATGGGCCGTGTCGCTGTCGCCGTGGCCGTCGGGTTCGGCGCTGATCGCTCGGACTGAGGTGCCGGTGACGCTAAAGCCTGGGCATTGGGTGCCGACTGGGTAAACGTCGGTGATGCGGTGGGCGATTCGGGCTGAGGTGTTGCGATCGCTGCCGGTGAGGTCGTTACGCCGGTGGCCACGGGACTACGTACCGGCGGAGGTGACGCCGGTGGGGTCGGAATGGCGCTGGGCAACGGTTGAATGGTCTCGGCTCGATAGTTAACAGTTTTGTCAGCAAGCGCCAGGGCGGCCTCCGATTGCGGGAACAGGCCCAGCAGGTCAACCTCTTCCACCGGATATTTGGCCGGGTCGTAGAGGGCCGGATTGTAACCGGACAGCTCATCAAGCTTGGACATCTGCGGCTGGCTCGGCAAGGCTGGGGGCGCGATCGCGGGCTGATCTTGAGGAAATTCTTGACTGAGAGCGGCTAGCGAAAACTTACTGCCGTCGGCTGACTCGCTACCCGCGTCGGGCTCTGGTTCAGGGCCCGCTTCCGCCACTTTGGGAAGTTGAGCCAAGTTGTAGGCAGTCAGCGTGACTAGGCTGCTGCACGAAAAGAGTGCCCAAGTATGCATGGTGCTTGCCTAAATGAGTAGATCAAGGGGATGACTAATCACTTATTCCAAGCCGGCGGTAAAGATCAGTACAATCTCTGGGCAATTTTAGAAAAAATTCCGTTGACGATCGCCGATAGTGACAAAATTTACGCTCTAGCCCAGCGATTACCCGGAGACTCGGCGGGCATAAATGTACCACGCCATTCATGGAGAGCTTCGCTGCTGACTGTTTGGAATGTCTCCCGACGTCACAATTTAGCCGCGTGATGCGACGATGAATTGCTACCTTCTGTTAAGGCTAGAGCCGCCCCCGGCAAAGTAGCAAAATTGCTTTATCTTAAGGGGCGTGAGCGATGGCCCTGACGCAATTCGCTATCTAATCAACATTTTGGGACTGTGTGCCTGTGTCTACTGCGACTCAATCGAAATTTCCCCTCACGCTGACTAATCTGATTTCATTTGGGTTGCTGCTGTTCATTCCGGTCGCGATCTGGGCGGAAAAAGCCGAGATGAGTCCCCTGATTGTGTTTGCGGTATCGGCGATCGCGATCGTGCCCTTAGCGATGTGGCTCAGCACCGCCACCGAAGAAGTCGCGGTGATTACCGGTCCCAATATTGGGGGGCTGCTCAATGCCGTGTTTGGCAACGCCACTGAGCTGATTATTGCGCTCGTCGCGCTCAAGGCAGGCTTGGTCGATGTCGTGAAAGCGAGCATTACCGGCGCGTTGTTGGCTAACCTGTTGCTGGTCATGGGGCTGGCGATGGTGGTGGGCGGCATTAAATATAAAGAGCAAAAATTTGCCTCTATCGTGGCCCGCATTAATGGCTCTACCATGACGCTAGCGGTCACCGCACTGGTTTTGCCGGCGTTGCTGATTAAAACCTCAACGGTGGTCGCACCGGAAACTATCACCCATCTCTCGCTGACGGTGGCGGTGGTTTTGCTAGTGGTCTACGCTCTCACACTGGTTTTCTCCCTCAAAACCCACAGCTATCTTTATGATGTCGGCGTTAAAGATTTAGACATCGATCCAGAGGCTGCAGCCGCCGGCGAACATGCGGAAAAACCGAGTCTTTGGCTCTGGGCCGGGGTGTTGTTGGTCGCGACGTTGGGCGTTGCCTTTGTCTCAGAAATTTTTGTGGCCGCGTTAGAAGAGGCCACGGCCGCCTTGGGATTCACCAGTTTGTTTTCGGGCGTGATCTTAGTGCCGCTGGTGGGGGGCGCGGCTGAATGCCTCACCGCCGTGCGCGTGGCCGCCATAGACAATATGGATCTG
>CALCPB010000925.1 GCA_937897665.1 uncultured Halomicronema sp.
CAGCTGACGACTGGGTCGGTCGTCAGCAACCAGGCGAGCAGCACCAGCATCCCATAACTGAGCGTAGGTGTCAGGAAGTGCGACAGGCCCATTCCGTCAGCCCCTTCAGGTCACCCAAGCGCTCAAACAAAGTCAATGCATTCTGACCACAAGTTAGGTTCACCGAGGGGGACTTGATTAAGCAGCGGGCGTTGTGCTCAAAAATGGCAGTGTGACGAGGAAGCGGTAGTTTGACTCAGCGTCTTCGAGCAGCGTGAGGGTGCCCCCATGACGCTCGATTAAGTGACGGCTCAACAACAGCGACAGCGTCTCCCGTGACTGCAAAAACTCTGACTGAGGCTGAAAGCTCTGTGACTGGTGGGCGACAGCGGTGGCGACAGCATCGGCCCGGCCCGTCGCCCGAGCCAGCAGGCGTGACAGCATTGTGGCCTCGGTTTGGGTATTGCCCAAACTCTTGTGCAACGTTGCCACTCGATTAGGAATGCCATCACCTAACCACGGGTGGGTCATTCTGACACTGATATTGAGGGCGCTGTCTCGCTCAGCACTGTGAACCCGGATAGTGCCCCCTTCTTTTGAAAGCTGAATGATGCTGAAAAGCAGATGATAGAGCGAATGACGCACTACGTCGCGATCGAGATTCCAAAGCCGTGAGCCAGGTTCTACCGTGAATCGAAGCTCTTGGTTTTTTCCCTCAGAGATGGGGGCCAGCATCTGTTGAACATGTTGGCCTACCATATCGACATCAACTGAAGTGGGTTGCAAAGGTTGTATGCGAGCGTCTAAACCACTCAGTTCAAGCATTTCACTCGCAACTTTCAGCAGGTATTGGCTACTCGTATGCACAATGTCAGCGTATTCGCGCTGCTTAGGCGTGAGGGTGCCATAAATTTCGCGGCTGAGCATGTTAGCCATCCCCGTAATAGTCGTAAGGGGATTACGCAGGTCTTGCGTGAGCTGACTGATCAGAGTCAGTCGCACCGTATCTAATAAGTAGTTTTCATCAGTCGGAACAGCAGTCTTACCCGGTGTTGTCGACGCCGTTGGCCCTGCCAGGGCCTGGGTGAGTTGGTGTCGCTCATATTCGCTAATGCTCCAGCGGGCAAGCAACTCCATAAAGGCGATCGCCTCTGCCGAGAAGCTGTGGGTTTCAGTATCCATCGCGGCGAGTAGCCCTAAACATTTGCCCTCCGACGTCAACAGCGGAATGCCAATGTAGGACCGAATGCCATACTCACGCACCAAATAAGATTCCGTAAAAGGGCCACTGTCCGGAATGCGCGGCAGCACCAAGCTGCGTTTAGGGTGCAGAACAGCAGTGGACAAAGCATCATTCAGAGGTAAGCGGCGAGTTCTTGCCAGGGGATTCATCAAACCCAACTGAGAGAGCCCTAAAGCCGCCTTTAAAACCACGGCATCCGGCGTGGTGATGCCGACAAAACAGATTGGAATACCCAAATATCTTGAAGCGGTTTGGGTCGCTTCCTCAAATAGAGGAAATTCAGTATCTAGCAAGGTTGAGGTTGGAGACATTGGCAGGCTGGTAACTGGCTGGCTAGCGGATGCAGCAAACAAGGGAGGTGCCTGTGTCGTGACGGCATACTCTTCGGAGTCGAGAGAGAGAGTTGGCTTCATAGACATCACCAATGGCCCTAGCTGATTCATTACACATCAATCGTTCCCGTTAAGGTTCTATCTCTAAACGTATCAGCAGGAATTAGTAGAGAAAAAATCAAGATTTTTGCCTTAACGACTATCGGTTATTACGGAAGTTCAGGCTCTTTGCAAAAGCTTCATTAATTAGCCCTTTTATTCTGTTGAAGAGGCTTTAAATTTGTTTGAGTGAGCCAACAGAATTTATACGGAGAAGAGTATCTATCTAAGAAGGCTCCGTCCTATTTTTCAGCAACATTTCGTAGGCCCTAGCACCGATTCATTGTGTTAAGTGGTCATCCCACGAAAGCGTGAAGGCAGTTTCCCTATGGACAGTCAGAAGCGGCTAGTTGGGTTGCTGGCTGCCCCAGGAAAAGTTACGTCTGGGTACAGTACCCGCCGGTCATCCAATTTGACATCGTCACTAGCGCTGGTAATTCAGAAGCCTTCTCCAAAAGCAGGGCATTTCGGCGAATGCCAGCAGTGAGGCATAACGTACCGCTAGCCACATTTCCATGGCAAGAAGTACCACGGCTGCAGTAATCACGCTTGTGGCGATCTCATCGCCACAAGCCGGGAAGCTAGTATCAAAGCAACAGCAAGTTAAAGAAAGCAGAGCCAATGCGCACTCGGCGAGCACGACAGTCAGCGTAGTCGATGACCGAAACAATGAGGGCAAGTGACGCGACGCACCAAAGCTTGGTTGAGCGTGCGTCACAATTCCCTTTACAGCATTGTTTTGATGAGCACTCTTGAGTGATCTGATTTTAGAGAGGAACACTAAAAGCCAGATTCTGCGATCGCCGTCCATCACAAGGCAACGCCAGTCACCAGCAGCATGATACGTCTGCCCTTTTTTCGACCCAATGCTCCGAGCTAGCTCCTTTCATTTGGCCCAATATTCGCGGCTGAAGCAGGCTCAGGTGATCGCTTTAACCGCGATCACCACAAAGCTTTGGATGACCCATCGCCCAGCGCTAGGCAACAGCCGTTAATAACTGATCGTTTTGCCCCGTCCACAACTCACCCGCGGCCAGAAGATTAGCGAGGGATTGAATAACGAGGTACCACAAGCTAGCTGCCCACTAAATATTAAGGATGATCCCGCATGTGAATTGAGTCGTTGACTCCCTGCTGCTGCAGAATCTTAAACACTGGATAGCGGCAATGCTTTATCGGCTCTTGCCTCAGAGCATGACGATTAAAGTTGAGCCGTTTCTAAACTCTTGAGTTTTTTAAGTGTCCATACCAACTCAGACCTGAGTCAGTCAAAGCGACCGGCAGTATTGGCATCACTAGCAGCGCCTGACGTCCCAATCACGTGCAGAAAAATCTATCCTCGTTCCATCGTCGAGGTCTATAAATGCGTGCAGCCTTTGCGATATGATGATTGCGTTTAGGAAATGTTACCTATTAAGTCTTTAGAGAGAACAGAGGGTAAAGCGCAGTGATTAGAGTAGCCATTAACGGATTTGGACGTATTGGGCGGAATTTTTTGCGTTGCTGGTTAACCCGCAACGATAGTTTGCTTGATGTGGTCGCTATCAACGACACGTCTGATCCCCATACCAATTCACACCTGTTGAAATACGACTCGATGCTGGGTCGACTCGATGCTGACGTGCAGGCCGGTGAAGATAGCTTGATCGTCAACGGTAAGACCATCAAGTGCTGCTCTGATCGCAACCCCAACAATCTCCCCTGGAAAGCCTGGGAAATTGATTTGATTATTGAGTCCACTGGGGTTTTCCGCAGTGTGGAAGGTGCCGGGCGACACATTGAGGCCGGAGCCAAGAAAGTTTTGATTACCGCACCGGGTAAGGGCAGTGGCGTCGGCACCTTCGTCATGGGCGTCAACCATGAGGACTATAACCACGGTGATTTTGATGTTGTGAGCAACGCTAGTTGCACCACCAACTGTCTCGCGCCAGTTGTCAAAGCGCTGCATGAGAGCTTCGGCATCGTTAAGGGCACGATGACAACCACCCACAGCTACACCGGCGATCAGCGTCTCTTAGATGCCAGCCACCGTGATTTGCGCCGGGCTCGTGCTGCCGCTCTCAACATTGTGCCCACGACCACAGGGGCAGCGGAAGCGGTCGCTAAAGTGTATCCAGCGGTTGCTGGCAAGCTGAATGGTATTGCCCTGCGCGTACCGACCCCTAACGTGTCGATTGTTGACTTTGTGGCTCAGGTTGAGAAGCCCGCGATCGCCCAGCAGATTAACGATGCTATGCAAGAAGCGGCAGCAGGCAAGTTGAAAGGTATCTTGGGGTACAGCGATTTACCACTCGTTTCCTGTGATTATCGCAAGACCGATGAGTCATCGATTGTGGACTCTAGCCTAACCATCGCCCTAGGTGGTGACCTCGTGAAAATTGTTGCTTGGTATGACAATGAGTGGGGCTACAGCCAGCGCGTTGTCGATCTTGCAGAGTTAGTCGCTCAAAAGTGGAGTTAAGCGCCTAATTCTTAATTGACGCATCATTTCCTAGACGCCGGGTGTTTAATACACTCGGCGTTTTGTTTATAATCCGCTTGCTTATCAACCCTGCTGACAACCGCAACGATTGCTCATGCAGCCGTTTGTTGCGATCGGCAGTGACATCTTGACTGAAGATGGGCCAATGTTCATCACTCATCCGCCCCGATGACAATTCCCAACATCAGCAGGGTGAATTGCTCTATACAGAGCGTTGAGTCGTATAAATCCGATTCGACTGACCAGCCACTTACCGCCTATTCTGTGTGCAATTCTGTCAAACCTGATGAGTGAACTTTACATCGATCAGACCTGGCGTTGCGAAGATGGGGCTGTAAGCCTCACGTCATTTTGACGGACTTAATGTTTGAAGTGTGATCAATTTTGATATTCCTAACTTATGAAGTTTCGATCGCTCATTCGCAAATTGCACGGTACCCTTGCCCCCATTGTGCTGCTCCCCCTGCTGATGACCGTGACCACTGGCGTCGCTTATCGACTCTCAAAAGATTGGTTGGGCCTGACACGCGAGCAGGTGCACTTTTTGATGACCCTGCATGAAGGCGAATATTTGGGCTCAACGTTAGAACCGTTTTATGTATTGCTCAATGGCCTGGGTCTGTTATGGATGTTGGTTACTGGCAGCATCATGGCAGTGCAAAATTTTAGACGGGCTTGGCAGCGTACCGCACCGCCCAAATCAACCAGCAGTTAGCACCATTTATCTGCCCCCAGTTTGCATCCAGCCACTACTGCCAGCTTTGGTGACGTCGGCGCTCAATTCTCTCCGCAAATG
>CALCPB010000926.1 GCA_937897665.1 uncultured Halomicronema sp.
TGGCAGGGTCAAGCAGCTGGTAAAGCTGCCATTGACCTCAAAGTGGCAAAGCCTGAAACTGCTTCCCACATTGTTCATCGGGCTTTGGTTCGCCAGATGAACAATGCTCGCCAGGGTACCTTGGCAAGCAAGACCCGGTCAGAGGTCAGAGGGGGCGGCAAGAAGCCTTGGCGGCAAAAGGGCACAGGACGAGCCCGAGCCGGTTCTAGCCGTTCCCCGTTGTGGAAAGGCGGCGGTGTCATTTTTGGCCCGAAACCCAGAGACTTTAGCGTCAAGATGAACCGTAAGGAGCGTCGCTTAGCGCTCAGAACAGCATTTCAGAGTCGCTTCCCAGAGGCGGTGGTAGTTCAAGAATTTGCAGATCAGTTACCTCGACCCAAGACCAGTGAAATGGTGGCAGCGATGAAGCGCTGGGGGGTGTCAACAGATGAAAAAGTGTTATTCATTCTGGCTGAGCAATCGGAAAACGTGGTGCTTTCACTGCGAAATATCAGTCGCGTCAAAATCATCTCTGCGACTAATTTGAATATGTTCGATTTGCTAAATGCTGATCGCGTGATCCTGACGGCAGCAGCAGTTGAGAAAATCCAGGAGGTTTATGGTGACTAAGGCATTTAAACAGGGGACATTAGCAGATTTGATCCGACGTCCTTTGATCACCGAGAAGGCCACATTGCTGCTCGAAAATAATCAATACACCTTCGAAGTCGCTCCTAAGGCTAATAAGCCAGAAATCAAGGCGGCGATCGAAGAGCTGTTTGACGTCAAGGTAGTAGGTATCAGCACTGCCAACTTGCCACGTAAGAAGCGCCGTGTCGGTCGATTTGAAGGATTTCGCCCTCACTACAAGCGCGCCGTCGTCACCCTCGCAGAAGGCGACAGTATCCCCCTATTTCCAGACGTTTAGGAAGCTCTTGACTTCCTTGTTTAGAAACAGTTTATTGAGTGATTTGAGCAATGGGCATTCGTTCCTATCGACCTTTTACCCCTGGTACCCGTGAGCGGACGGTTTCGGAGTTTTCTGAGGTCACCCGTTCTAAACCCGAAAAATCCTTGACCGTATCGGTTCATCGTCCGAAGGGACGCAATAATCGTGGCGTCATTACGTGTCGTCATCGCGGCGGTGGTCATAAGCGGCTTTATCGCATCATCGATTTTTACCGTAACAAGGTTAATGTTCCAGCCAAAGTAGCGACAATCGAGTACGACCCTAATCGAAATGCTCGAATCGCCCTGCTGCATTATCAAGATGGTGAAAAGCGTTACATCTTGCACCCTGCTTCTTTGGCAGTGGGAGCCACTGTGGTCTCTGGCCCTGACTCACCGTTAGAAATTGGCAATGCTCTGCCGCTGCACAAGATTCCTTTGGGTAGTGAAGTCCATAATGTTGAGCTGCAGCCTGGTAAGGGCGGGCAGATTGTTCGTGCCGCTGGCACCTCAGCTCAGGTCGTAGCTAAAGATGGTGGTTACGTTACGCTCAAGCTGCCTTCTACGGAGGTGCGCATGGTTCGACGAGAATGCTATGCCACTCTGGGTCAGGTAGGGCACGTTGATGCCCGCAATATTACGTTAGGGAAGGCAGGGCGCAAGCGCTGGCTGGGACGCCGACCAGAGGTTCGAGGCAGTGTTATGAACCCTGTCGATCACCCTCATGGTGGAGGTGAAGGTCGTGCGCCAATTGGTCGCAGCGGCCCTGTTACGCCTTGGGGCAAGCCAGCATTGGGTCTCAAGACACGTAAAAAGAAAAAGGCTAGTAGTTCTCTGATTGTGCGGCGGCGGCGGCGTACTTCGAAGCGGGGACGAGGCGGTCGTAATACCTAAGGATTCAATTGATCAATTGGGTTCAGATCTAGGGCTGATTTTTGCAAGTTTGAGAGAAGTGCGAGGTTTTAAAAGTTATGTCGCGTTCATTAAAAAAAGGGCCTTTTGTCGCTGATCACCTGATGCGCAAAGTCGAGACCCTGAATGCTAAGGGTGATAAGCAGGTAATTAAGACATGGTCGAGAGCCTCGACCATCATTCCCCAGATGATTGGTCACACCATTGCCGTGCACAATGGCCGTCAGCACGTACCGGTTTTTGTGACTGAACAGATGGTGGGTCACAAGCTGGGAGAGTTTGCCCCAACTCGTACCTTCCGGGGACATGCCAAGAGTGATAAGAAAGCGCGTCGATAATTTCGGAGTCGGAGAGTCTAATGGCTGTTGATACTACTGAGCAGGTCAAAGCGGTTGCCCGCTACATTCGAATGTCACCTCATAAGGTACGGCGAGTGCTCGATCAAATTCGAGGGCTGTCCTACCGCGAGGCGTTAATTATTCTTGAGTTCATGCCTTATCGAGCCTGTGATCCAGTGCTCAAGGTGCTCCGCTCAGCGGTAGCTAATGCTGAGAACAACAACGGCCTGGATCCGGCTTCACTCGTGATTAGCGAAGCATTTGCCGATGCAGGACCAACTTTGCGGCGATTTCGACCGCGAGCGCAGGGACGGGCCTACCAGATTCGTAAGCCTACTTGTCACATTACGATTGGCGTTGCTCCTATTGAGTAAGTTCGAGTCAATTGGGTCGTTCACCGTTACAGCTTTTATCTGAGGGATTTTGAGTGGGACAGAAAATACATCCAACGGGTTTTCGTTTGGGAATTGTGCAAGAGCACCGTTCACGGTGGTTTGCTGATAGCAATCGCTATCCCCAACTCCTCAAAGAGGACTACATCATTCGCGAGTATATCGAGAAAAATCTGAGTAATGCGGGTATTTCTGATATTCGCATTGAGCGCAAAGCGGATCAAATCGACTTAGAAGTTCGAACTGCTCGTCCTGGTGTTGTTGTCGGACGAGGGGGCAGTGGTATCGAAGCCCTCAGAGTCGGTTTGCAAAAAGCTCTCAACGATTCTAGTCGGCAGATTCGTATCAACGTAGTTGAAGTCACTCGGGTTGATGCTGATGCGCCTTTGGTCGGTGAGTACATCGTCCAGCAGTTAGAACGGCGGGTAGCGTTTCGTCGGGTGGTTCGTCAGGCGCTTCAGCGAGCTCAGCGAGCAGGAGTCGAAGGGATCAAAATCCAGGTGAGTGGACGTTTGAACGGCGCTGAGATTGCCCGTACTGAGTGGACACGAGAAGGGCGGGTTCCATTGCATACTTTGAGAGCTGATGTGGACTACGCCTATCGAACGGCTCAAACTACCTATGGTGTTTTGGGTATCAAGGTCTGGATTTTCCGCGGTGAGATTATTCCTTGACAAGAAGATCAGCGCCCTGCCGGTGATGCTGCCCAGCCACGTCGGCGCCAACAGCGTCGGCGCCAGCAATTTGAAGACCGGTCTAATGAGTCTTAGACGTTTCTCTTGTGTCTCACTGATTGGGACTGAGATATTTTTTCCATTGATTCGTAGGCAAGATTTGAGCCATGTTGAGTCCTAGACGAACTAAATTCCGTAAGCAGCACCGGGGCCGCATGAGAGGCATGGCCCAACGGGGGAACAAAATTAATTTCGGCGAATATGCGATCCAGGCTATTGAGCCTTCATGGTTGACTTCCCGCCAAATTGAGGCGGCTCGTCGAGCTATGACCCGTTATGTTCGTCGGGGCGGCAAGATTTGGATTCGTGTTTTCCCCGATAAGCCTGTCACCATGCGTCCAGCAGAAACCCGGATGGGATCTGGTAAAGGTAATCCTGAGTTTTGGGTGGCTGTTGTCAAGCCGGGTCGGATTATCTTCGAAATCGCTGGTGTACCAGAGGACGTGGCCCGTGAAGCGATGCGGTTAGCGTCATTTAAGTTGCCGTTCAAGACCAAAGTAATCGCTCGTCAGCAGGAGGATTCTTAAATCATGGCATTGCCGAAGGTCAAAGAAGCTCGCGAACTGGACGACCAGGCTTTAGAAAAAGCCATTGTGGACACCAAGCGAAAACTGTTCGATTTGCGTTTTAAGCAGGCGACTCGCCAGTTGGAGTCCGGTCTGCATGAGTTTAAGCATGAAAGACATCGTTTAGCTCAACTAATGACTGTGCTTAGGGAGCGGCAGCTTGCAGCCACTCAATCAGAGGCAACTCAGGCCATAGTGACCAGTGCCGTTGAAGAGGAATAAAGAGGAAAGGGAATGGCAGTTAAGGAAAGAATTGGCCTTGTTGTTAGCGACAAGATGCAAAAGACGGTTGTGGTAGCGGTAGAGAATCGGGTGCCTCATCCTAAGTACGGCAAGATTATGGTTCGCACTAAGCGGTACAAAGTTCACGATGAAGAGAACGATTGCAAAGTTGGCGATCGTGTCCGCATTCGTGAGACCCGCCCGTTGAGTAAGACCAAGCGATGGGCTGTGGCTGATGTTTTGAATCGAACCGCGCAGGTCTAACAGGAGGCGTACCGTGATTCAGCAAGAAACTTATTTGAATGTGGCCGATAATAGCGGTGCTCGTAAGCTTATGTGTATTCGAGTGCTGGGTGGCAACCGAACCTACGCTGGAGTAGGAGATGTAGTTGTTGCGGTCGTTAAAGATGCCATCCCCAATATGGCAGTGAAGAAATCTGATGTCGTGCGAGCAGTGATTGTACGGACTCGCAAGTCTCTCCGACGGAACAGCGGTATGAGTATTCGTTTCGATGATAATGCTGCAGTCATTATCAATCAGGACGGTAACCCCAGAGGAACTCGCGTGTTTGGACCGGTGGCTCGTGAGCTACGGGACAAGAGTTTCACCAAAATCGTTTCACTCGCACCGGAGGTGTTGTGATGCCTCAAAAGAAAAAAGCTGATACAAAAGCGCGGATGCATGTTAAGTCAGGCGACACGGTTCAAGTCATTGCCGGTAAAGATAAAGGCAAGGTTGGAGAAATCCTGAAGGTGATACCTCGCTCAAGCCAGGTGCTGGTCAAAGGAGTTAATATTCGCACCCGTCACGTCAAGCCTCAACAAGATGGTGAATCGGGGCAAATTGTTACCGAAGAAGCGCCGGTTCATAGCTCTAACGTGATGCTCTACTCCGAAAAGCAAAAGGTGGCTAGCCGGATGGGTTACACCTTCACTGACGAGGGGAAAAAGGTGCGAGTGCTGAAGAAAACAGGTGAAATTATTGACTAGTTTTACTGCTCTTCATTGCTTAGATATGAATTTGAATTTACTGTTTCACACCGTTTCCTGACCAAGCCCAGGAAACATGAGAGGACATTTAGAACATGGCTGAACAGCTGAAAACGTTTTACACCGACAAGGTCATCCCCAAACTGATGGAACAGTTTGAGTATGGCAATATCCATCAAGTGCCAAAGCTGGTCAAAGTCACGGTTAATCGTGGCCTCGGAGAAGCTTCGCAAAATGCGAAAGCGCTTGAAGCTTCGGTAGCAGAGCTAGCGACCATTACCGGTCAACGGCCAGTGGTTACTAGGGCAAAGAAGGCGATCGCAGGCTTCAAAATTCGGCAGGGTATGCCAGTTGGAGCAATGGTCACCTTGCGCTCTGAGCGCATGTACGCTTTTCTGAACCGGCTAATTAACCTGACGCTACCTCGCATCCGTGATTTTCGAGGGGTCAGCGGTAAAAGTTTCGATGGTCGGGGAAACTACACGCTCGGGTTGCGTGAGCAGCTAATTTTTCCCGAGATCGAGTACGACAAGATCGACCAGATCCGTGGCATGGATGTCACTATCGTGACTTCAGCCAGCACTGATGAAGAAGGACGCGCCCTCCTCAAGGAATTGGGCATGCCCTTCCGCGAGAATTAGGTTTAATCACTGGAGAGGACTATGGCGGCTAACGACACAATCGCAGATATGCTGACGCGGATTCGGAACGCGAATCTCGCGCGTCATCAAACTGTGGATATCCCCTCCACAAGGATGACGCGAAGTATTGCCCACGTTTTGCAAGAGGAAGGGTTCATTGAGAGCTTTGACCTTGAGGGTGAAGGCGTACAGCGCAAACTTGTGATCAAACTTAAATATCGCGGTAAAACCCGAGATCCCATCATCAAAAATCTGAAGCGCGTTAGTCGTCCTGGCTTGCGAGTTTACTCTAATCGCAAAGAGTTGCCTCGGGTATTAGGTGGTATTGGCATTGCGATCATCTCAACCTCTAGCGGTATCATGACAGATCGCGACGCACGACAACAGGGTATTGGAGGCGAAGTGCTTTGCTATGTCTGGTAGTGATAGTGCAAGGTTTGACAACCTGATGTTGGCGATTGTTAGGGAGGAGGTTTAGTCATGTCCCGAATTGGTAAGAGACCGGTACCGGTGCCTGCAAAGGTGGCAGTTACTGTTGATGGTCAAGCTGTTACCGTCAAAGGTCCTAAAGGGGAGCTTTCTAGGGTTTTTCCAGAGGGCGTTGTGATTTCACAAGAAAGCGATACTGTCGTTGTTCAGCCCCAAGATAGTTCACGGAAATCGCGAGAGCGTCATGGCTTGTGTCGAACCCTAGTCGCCAACATGATTGAGGGCGTCTCTAACGGTTATCAAAAGCGTCTAGAGATTCAGGGCGTGGGTTATCGCGCTCAGGTTCAGGGCAAAAACCTCAACATGAGCTTAGGGTATAGCCACCCAGTGATTTTTGAACCGCCAGAAGGAATTCAGTTTGCGGTTGAGAACAACACTAATGTCGTTGTTAGTGGCATTGATAAAGAAATTGTTGGCAACATGGCTGCCAAGATTCGAGCGGCTCGTCCCCCGGAGCCTTATAAAGGCAAAGGTGTGCGCTATGCAGGCGAGTATGTTCGGCGTAAGGCTGGTAAAGCAGGGAAAAAATAAACCATGAAGGCAAGTCGTAAAGAACTCACCCGTCGTCGCCATGCGCGTATCCGACGGCGCGTATCCGGAACTTTGGAGAGACCTCGGCTAGCGGTTTTTCGTTCCAATCAGCATATTTATGCGCAAATTATTGATGACACCGCGCATCATACCTTAGTTGCCGCGTCTACAGTTGAAGCCGCGGCACAGGCGGGGGGCAAATCGGCGACTCAAGAAGGAGCCGCCATTGTGGGTCAGCTCTTAGCCGAGCGGGCACGGGAGCAGGGCATCAACCAGGTCATTTTTGACCGGGGTGGTAAGCTTTACCATGGTCGCGTCGCGGCCCTGGCAGAAGCCGCTCGCAAGGCCGGTTTGTCCTTCTAATGCCGTTTATTTTTTGAGTTTTATCTTGGATGCTGGGGTTAGGAAAAGATGGCAAGTAACAATCGTCGGAAAAACGCGCGAAGCAAAGAGAAAGAATCTGAGTGGCAGGAGCGTGTCGTTCAGATTCGCCGGGTAACCAAAGTCGTCAAAGGGGGCAAGAAGCTCAGCTTCCGAGCCATTGTAGTGATTGGCAATGAGAAAGGCCAAGTTGGCGTCGGTGTGGGTAAGGCCGGAGATGTGATCGGCGCAGTTAAGAAAGGGGTTGCTGACGGTAAAAAGCATCTTGTGGATGTTCCCCTGACTCGTTCCTACTCTTTACCTCAGCAGGCTACTGGCTTCGGTGGCGGAGCCAAAGTGTTTATGCGACCGGCAGCTCCGGGTACTGGAGTAATTGCTGGTGGCGCAGTGAGAACTGTATTAGAGCTGGCTGGAGTTCGTAATGTTTTAGCTAAGCAGCTGGGGTCTAATAACACCCACAATAATGCACGTGCTGCAGCTGACGATTAGGCCTAGCTGCGAACACTAGCAGCACTGGCCTAAGAGCGTGGTATCCCCATTGAGAAGCTTTACGCCTAAACTCCCCTGAGGAAATGATTGTTGCAAGGTAGTTGTTAGGAGCCATCCATGAGAATTAATGATGCTCAGCCCCAAGCGGGTTCTAAGCGGCGGCGACGGCGAGTGGGCCGAGGGATTGCAGCGGGCCAAGGGGCTAGCTGCGGGTTTGGTATGCGCGGCCAAAAGTCTCGTTCTGGTCGGGGCACTCGTCCGGGATTTGAAGGTGGGCAACTTCCTCTGTATCGTCGGGTGCCGAAGCTGAAGCATTTTCCGGTGGTCAACCGCAAGGTTTACCCCATTGTTAATGTCAGTGCTATAGATGCATTTGATGCCGATTCTGAGGTGACACTAGCGTCTTTATTGGCGGCTGGAATTGTCACGACAGACGACGGCCCACTTAAGCTCTTAGGTGATGGTGAATTAACCAAAGCGCTGACTGTAAAGGCGACTGCCTTTACACGATCAGCTCGTGAGAAAATCGAAGCGGCTGGTGGCACTTGCGAATTGCTTCCTTAAGGGCTCTTCAGTCGCTATGATCACAATTGCAGGGTTGTGTTGATGCATTGTTCATCCTGCTATTTTTTCGCTGATGCTGCAGAGGTATTTTGAGACATGGTTGTTAGCCGCGGCAAGAATCCCAGTGCCCAGGAAACTTTTATGCAAATGGCGCAGGCTGCTGGCTTACGGAGTCGGCTGCTTCTGACCCTCGGCCTGCTTGTCTTGGTGCGGTTGGGTATCTTTATTCCGGTTCCTGGTATTGACAGAGAGGCCTTTGGTACTGCCATTCGGAGCGGCAGCTTGGGGGGCTTTGTCGGATTTATCGACATCTTTGTCGGGGGGGGCCTATCGGCACTCGGGATTTTTGCGCTCGGGATCTTGCCATTCATTAATGCCTCGATCATTATGCAGCTGTTGACGGCGGCAATTCCTTCTTTAGAAGACTTGCAGAAAAATGAAGGAGAAGCTTGGCGTCGGCGCATTTCTCAAATCACCCGCTACGTAGCTTTAGGTTTGGCAATCCTACAGAGTACGCTCTTATCACTTTTCTAACTGGCACCATTTGCTCA
>CALCPB010000927.1 GCA_937897665.1 uncultured Halomicronema sp.
AGCAGTGGTTGTGCAAATCAGTAAGTCTGGAGTTCCAGCTGAAGCCAAATAACCATTTGGATCATCCAAAAACTCTTTTATCGAGAATTCTTCACTAGTGCGGCCATCAACTCGCAGAACCGTATGGCCCTGCTCGGTCAACACCCTGTCAATTAATTCACCTAGTTTCTGGTCGTCGGTGCCGAAAAAGACCGGCCCAACGTTGCGATCTCGAACTTTGGAAACAACATCCTGAAAAGTCGCTTCACGCATTAGCATAGGTGCTTCGTGACCTTCAAGAGAAAGTGGAATAGGAGCGGTTACCTTTGAGCCGTGAGGAACATGTTTGTTTTGAATGGTAGTGATGGGCACCTTAGTCAGCGCCTTAAGGAATGCCAAGGGCAACTGGGGTAAGTCAGCCTCACCACAAATGATGTAACCGCCGCCTTGAACAATGGCGCGAGTAACTTTGGCAAACAGCTCTTGGATGAGCTGACGACGACTACCTAAGGTGCCACCCTGCAATAGGTGTCTGGTGACTGCATCAATTTCATCAAGTACCCAGCAGACCACCTGATCACGGGCAATAGCTCCGAGGATGGCTGCAGCACGTCTATGAAGCGAGTCCAAACAGTAGCTCAGTGTTTGAGTGTCGTCGATTAGTGCCTGAGTATGCTCACCTGCACCAACGTCATGCAGATGCTCTGAGCCGATGCGCTTGGCGGTCTGTCTCCCGAGCCCATTGCGGTACCCTGGAATATCAAGGAAACCATCCGGATGACGCTTAAAGAATTGTTCTTTTAGGCGCTTGATTGCTTCAGTTTTGCCGGTACCCATGGCTGAATCTATCGCTAGGATGCTGCCGGGATTAGGCAAGTTAATATTGGGCAAATACCGCTGATCGAGGACGACTGCCGGGGGGGTGGTGAGTTTAAAGAGCCCTGCATTAGCTGCCCTCACTCGACGAATGCCGTCAACACGGAACTGAGCATAGGTCTGGACATCATCTTCGATCTTTCGCCATGCACCAATGCCATGGGCTGCAATTACATCGTCAACGCCCTTTCCTAGCTCTGGACTCCAACTGGCTAGAGCCAGGTTGCGGCTACGAATACCGGCACTAATCAAAGCCTTGCTAAGACTAGCCTTAGCCTGTCTAACCCGACGTACGGCAGACTTTTTAGTATCCGCATCAAACGCCAAAATGACAGGGCGCTCTTTGTGGCAGAACAGTTTTAGCTCTGGTAGCAGCTGCCGGTTGTTGGCCTCATCGCGAAGCGACCAGCCATCAACACCGGTTAAGGCGATCGCTGCAACACCCAAGCTGAGAAGACAAGCCGCTTTCTTGGCCCCCTCGGTAATGGTGATCGGGATAGATGGATCGGCCAGTATCTTAGGCCAATCAAAGCCAGCGCCGAAAAACGCCCGCTGAGGAGTCTTAGCGGGAGCCTCATACTTAATCACCTTGCCGGTGGAATGCCAGTCGCCCTGCTCGTCTCGTGTCCAACCTTGTCGGGGGCTATCAGCCTTAAACTGCCCCCAATCCATAGGAGCGCAGTCATTCAATGGGTCTAGGCCACTTACCCACCAGCCGCCACGGACTACAGTTTCGTAGCGTCGATAAATTTTCTTTACAGCCCCAGTGGCATACTGTTGCGCGTGCCCCTTGAGGTTGCCCAGCTCTGCCCCTGCCAATCGCTCTAGAATATCGTCCGAGTCGTTTAGGCTCTGGAAGTTTGCCTTTGCTATCGCTGGGCTGATAGCACTACCCAGGACTAGCTCATCCCAGTGGAGATCGCAGATGGTATCGGGTCTTGCGGTAAATGTGCGGCTCATGCTGCACCTCCGTGTACCGAAGGTGAAACGTTAGCTAAAACTTGAATCTACAAAATTACCTAGCTGCTAACGTTTGTACCTGAGTAAATCACTGTGCGCTCGTGGCACCGCATCCGCACCGCCTTTGCCAAGCAGCATGGCCACAGC
>CALCPB010000928.1 GCA_937897665.1 uncultured Halomicronema sp.
CACCCCACCGCAACTCGCCGCCGCCTGTGCCGCCCTTGGCACCGAAAGTACTCGCCCCGATACCTGGGTCGATTACGACCATTCCTCACCGGTAGACATCGCCCTAAGTGATTTACGTCAGCTGCGCCGCGAACTGTTTCAGCAGCAGCGCCGTCAAGACATCATGTTTCCGATCTGGCTGGAGTATGACCTGATTGGCTTGGTTGAGCGCTGGGTCGAAATGGGCAAGACTTCCGAAACTAATGACCCCATTGGTTTTGGCAGCAGCAACAAAACCGGCGATCACAGCGACTGGACGGAACTCTGCAGCAATACCAGCTTGGATGAAGGCGACATTGTGCGAGTGCTGCGGCGCACCCTCGATTTTCTGTCTCAGATTCCCCACGTGCCTCACATCGCCGATCAGCTGCGATCGAATGCTCGCCAAGCCTGCGACTGGATGAACCGTTTCCCCGTCAACGAGAACTAGGTCACTGTCAGGCCGATCAGAGCCCCGGTTTCTGGCCGTGACTCATCCCCGGCCCCTTGATTTCTCGGTAGGAACTGAGGATCTCGGGATGAGTAGTCCATCACGCTATCGCCACGCTCCCAACCATGAACAGGGGGCGTGCAGATCGGGAGTGGTGGTTCAGAAGATTTTCTGACAGGACAGTTGGCACGATCTATGGGGCATCGACCCACCCAACGTGGAATTTGTTTTGAGGGCGGCTGTCTCATGTGGGGTAAGCCCAGTGAATGCCTAGTGAGTCAATGGCGCGATCGCTGGTCTAGACGATCGACTTATACGGATTGTTATAAGTCACAAAGAATACTTTTCAGATCCTGACGAGCCTCTTAGAATGCGGCCATTCTCATATCCGCAATATCCATACGCATTGGTTTTTTATGACAAGCATCACTGACCCTTCACCGGTTCCTTCTGGTAAACCAACTGAGGATTTCCCCCTCAGTTCGGTGCCCGAAACTGCGCGGAAATCGATGATTTCACTCGCACCTATTTTGGCAGGCTTTACCCTCTACTCTGGCACGCTCTTTGCGGGCGGTTTGGTGGGACCTTCCTTTCAATTCTGGCCCGACTTGGTGGGGCTGATCTTACTGAGTAATTTGATTTTGGGCCTGTATGCCGCCTTTTTGGGGTTCATCGCCGGGAATACGGGACTCACCACCGTGCTAATGGCGCGCTTTAGCTTTGGCAGCGTTGGCTCTCGCTGGGTCGATTTCATCCTCGGCTTCACACAAATTGGCTGGTATGCCTGGGGTTCAGCGTTGATGGCCCAGCTGCTCAACAGCTTGGCCGGCGTTCCCGAGTCTTGGAACTGGCTGATTATTCTGTTCTTTACCTACGGCTTTTGCTCGACGGCTTATATGGGCTATAAAGCCATGGACTGGCTGAGCCGCATCGCCGTGCCCGCCATGATTGTCCTGATGGTGTTGAGCTTGTCGGTGGCGGCTGGCGATGTCGGCGGCTTTGCCGGTCTGCAAGCCCAAGCCATTGGCGACCCGCTGCCGGTCAACGTTGCCATCACGATTATCGTGGGTACGTTTGTGTCAGGCGGCACCCAAGCAACCAACTGGAGTCGTTTTGCCAAGTCGGGTAAAGCTGGGTTTATCGCCACATTGATCGCCTTTTTCTTGGGGAACGGCTTCTTGATCTTTAGCGGCGCTTTTTGCGCCAAGGTCTATGGCGAACCGGATATCGTCAAGGTGATGGCAACTCAAGGGCTGCTGGTATGGGGTCTGATTTTGTTCTTCTTCAATATGTGGACGACTCAGGACAACACGATTTACGCCTTCTCGATCGCCGGTTCTAACATGTTTCGCACTCGCAAACGGACGCTGCTGGTGTTGGGCGGGGCTACGTTTGCACTGGTGTTGGCCTTGGGGGGCATCTATGAAATGTTGGTGCAGTATCTGATTCTGCTCGGCACCTTCATTCCGCCTATTGGGGGCATCATCATGGCTGACTATTGGGTCAATCGAGGCGGCGAGTTTCCTGCCCTAAGCGAGCCGCAACCAGCGTTTAACTGGGCGGGCATCATTGCCTACGTCGCCGCGTCGGCGATCGCCTATTTTACTAACGCCTCAGGCTGGGGCATTGTGCCCCTCAATGGCATCGTGTCAGCCTTGGTGATTTATGTCGTATTGACAAAACTCATTCCGGCCCCCCAGTCTCAGTCGTAGGGAAACTTTCCCTCTAAAAACATTGACTTCCCAGCTCACAGTCAAGCCGCGTCGGGTGCCAGCCAGAGTGCCAGATTTCTGAAATAGGTGTAGACGTCGGCTACCCCGACCGGATTCGCCCGGATGCCTTGGCCCGGCGGCTCATCCACAAAGCTCGGACAGCCCAGGCTGGGGTCAATGTTGTAATCCACAAAATGGTGGAAGGTCGATTGCGCCACGACTCGTCCGGTTTGGTTACCGGCGGCATCAGTGGCGCGATCGCTCGCCACCACGAGGTTAAACGGGCGCTTCGTGGCTTTGCTTTTGCCCGTCGCAATTACCCGTGCTTGGGGCATATGCTCTGGCACGCCGACGCCGCCTTCGTGGGGATGGGCTAAAAAATACTGCAGTGGGCCATTGGCACCTTGCAGCAGCGGATGCACCGGCTCAACGGGATTAATCGTTTGCAAATCGCCGTTGGCACCGGAGTGATAGTTCGGCCAGTCAATGCTGGTGGTGTAGGGATCGTCGCGATCGCGGTGGGCGGGGTCGGGATGATTTTGCCGAGAATGAAAATAGTGAAACTGACCCAGGGGCTGGAGCGCACACATCGAAATGCCCATATCCTGATGGTCGCGCGTGGTCAATATGCCGCCGCCCTGCTGATGGAACCGGGTAATGCCGGCGCAGTCAGCCTCACTCAAGCCACCGCCCACATCCAACGCAAACAGCCATAGCTCATCAAAGCGATCGCGACTTAAGGTACTGAGCACCGGATCGTTGGCCTCGGCATCCGGGGTGCGATCGCGAGCCGTCACCGCAAATAAGGGATTGCCGTCACGGTCCTTCAGGCCACCCAAGTAGCGCTGCAACAGAGAAAAGCGCGCGATCGTCCAGTCGTCAGTATCGGTCGGCAGCAGCGTAGTTTGGAGCAGAATGCGAGTCGACATAGTAGGAGTGATGAAGGGATTGGTGGGACATGAGGGATAGACACAATGAAGACGCTACGGACAGGTCTACAGCTTCATGCTCAATAACTCATCTACTGTGCCGATTAGAATTCATACAATTTCGCATTAAGATCAGAAGAGATTCGTTAATG
>CALCPB010000929.1 GCA_937897665.1 uncultured Halomicronema sp.
AGCAGCACTATTACTGAATCAGATGCGGATAGAATCCGTTCGGCAGCAGCAGGAGAGACGAAGCGCTCCCTGAAAAAGCCCACTCCAAAACCAAAACAAAAACCCAGCTTGACAAAGCCTAAAGCACCGAATCGTCCTGTTCGTAAACAGCAAATCTTAGAGATTCGTCGCCATCAGCCTTCGGCACCTCGGCCCCCTGAGCAAACTCTTTCTCCACCTGAGGCTCCAGCATGCGCTACGCCTGAGTCTTCAGACAGTTTAAGACAACCCCCGAGTCGCCCTGGACGTCCCAATTCATCAGTGCGACCGCCCCAAAGGCCGGTTTCTCGTTCTTCTGATGGCCCCTCTCGTCCAGCGGCTTCTGGAACGCAAAGCTCAGATACGTCGGCACCACAGATTATCCAGCCTAGGCTGGTGTCTCCACCATCACGTCCCCAGGCTCCAAGACCCAAGTCTATTGGCCGCTCAGCATCCGATGTTGGTGATGCTGGTACCAATGCGGGTACCGGAGAAATTAAAGCAAAACCCACGTTGCTTAAGGAAAAGCCCAGCTTAAAACCTAAGCCAACTATTGAGGTACGTCGACCAAAGCCTGGTGTTTCTGGTGACACTAATTCCGACTCCGAAGATACGGCTAATAATGACGATGGCGGTGATGGACCTATCCTGGTAGGTGCACCACGACGGCCCGATCTGCGTCGCCCATCAGCACCCGCACGTCCTCCTAAACGAGGCAAAGCTCGTGGTGAAAGTGAAGAGGAGGAAATGCGGCAGCGGGCTAGTAAAAATGCGACTAAGAAGCGCCGTGCCCAGCGCATTGATGAGGAAGAGGACATTGAGGAGATCGAAGGTGGCGCAGGTGGCGATTCTTCGGCTACGCCCATGAGTATCTCTCTGATGCGCCCGCCCAAGCCCAAGTCCCGTCAGACCCAGGCAAAACCTGCGGCTGTGAAGAGCCGCTCCATGCCAAGTCGAGGCGGGTCATCGCGAAATAACCGTCGCGATCGCAAAGTTGAGGTAGTCGAAGAAAAGCCAGAACTAATCACACTCACCAACGGCCTGACGGTCCATGAGCTAGCTCAAGAGATTAGGGAGCCCGAAACTGAGGTTATTAAGTTCCTATTCTTTAAAGGTATTGCCACTAACATCAACCAAACCCTCGATATTCCCACGGCAAAGATGGTAGCCGAGGCGTTTGAAATTGAAGTTGAGACCGTCGAAGCAGAGTCTGAAGCTAAAAAGATTACTGAGATGCTCGACGAGGGCGATCTTGAAAGCCTGCAGCCACGGCCACCAGTGGTGACTATTATGGGCCACGTCGACCACGGTAAGACATCCTTATTGGATGCCATCCGTAAAGCCAAGGTTGCCAGCGGCGAAGCCGGCGGCATTACTCAGCATATTGGCGCTTACCACGTCGATGTGCCCCACGATGGCAATGAACGTCAGGTGGTGTTCCTAGACACCCCCGGCCACGAAGCCTTTACCGCTATGCGCGCCCGGGGTACTCGAGTAACTGATATTGCTGTCTTAGTTGTAGCCGCCGACGATGGCGTTCGGCCTCAAACTATTGAGGCTATTAGCCATGCCAAAGCCGCTAAGGTCCCCATTGTTACCGCCATCAACAAGATCGACAAGGAGGCTGCCAGCGCTGACCGAGTCAAGCAGGAGCTGATGGAGCATGGCCTCGTTCCCGAGGAGTGGGGTGGAGACAGCATCATGGTACCGGTGAGTGCCATCAGCGGCGAAAATCTCGATCTGCTGCTAGAAATGATTCTGCTCCAAGCCGAAGTTGAGGATCTCCATGCCAATCCGGACAGGCTTGCCAAAGGTACGGTCATCGAGGCCAACCTAGACAAAGCCCGAGGGCCTGTGGCCACACTGTTGGTACAAAACGGTACCCTCAAAATTGGTGACTCCATGGTTGTGGGTTCCGGCTTTGGTAAGGTGCGAGCCATGCTCGACGATCGCCTAAATCGGGTCGAGGTCGCATCGCCTTCCTTTGCTGTAGAAGTTCTAGGTCTTAACGATGTCCCCCAAGCGGGTGATGAGTTTGAGGTCTTTGCGTCCGAGAAAGAGGCCCGCAGCGTTGCCGATAGTCGAGCCGTTGACCAGCGTCAATCGCGACTCCAGCAAGCAATGGCATCTCGCCGGGTCACCCTCAATACCCTCTCAGCCCAGGCCCAGGAAGGGGAGCTAAAGGAACTCAATATCCTACTAAAAGCAGATGTTCAGGGTTCCCTAGAAGCTATCTTGGCATCTTTACAGCAGCTGCCCCAGGACGAGGTGCAAATCCGAGTTCTAATGGCGGCTCCAGGGGAAATCAGTGAAACTGACGTAGATCTAGCGGCGGCCAGTGGCGCTGTCATCATTGGCTTCAATACAACCCTAGCGCCGGGAGCACAGCAGGCATCGGACCGTTTAGGTGTAGATATTCGTGACTACGATATTATCTACAAGCTTCTCGAAGATATCGAAGGAGCTATGGAAGGTCTGCTAGAACCCGAACTAGTCGCAGAGGATCTGGGCGAAGTAGAGGTTCGTGCTGTATTCCCAGTACGTAAAGGAGCTGTAGCTGGCTGTTACGTACTATCTGGAAAAGTTACGCGTAACTGTAAAATCCGCGTCATGCGCGGCGGTTCTCAAATTTACGAAGGCAACCTCGATTCACTTAAACGCATGCGCGACGACGTGAAGGAAGTGGCTGCCGGATTTGAGTGCGGGATTGGGGTCGACAAGTTTAGTAACTGGCAAGAAAGCGATCGCATTCAAGCCTTCAAGATGGTGACAAAGCGGCGCACCTTAGCAGGGCGGTCCTAACCCCCGATGTCGCCGCACTTCCTGAAAAACGGATCAGGGAGTACGATTTAACCCCATAGGCCAAATCACCATTTTGAAGAAGAGACAAGGTCAATTGGCCTTGTCTTTTTGCCTGGTGTACTTGACAACCATAACTCAATAAAAACCGTGACTATAGGCACAGCAGGTCTTTCGCCGCTGCGTTATCTTAATAAGAGAAAGTTCCAAATCACTTATTTAACTCAGTTTAAGTACACAGGGAAACCTAATGGCTAACAAATTTTCCACCCTATCTGGTACTG
>CALCPB010000930.1 GCA_937897665.1 uncultured Halomicronema sp.
GCCGATCGCTGGGATGGTAAAGATTCTAGTCACACGGGCGTGCCCTGGTGTGACTTTGAGGTGGCATGGCGGGGTGAGGTTGTCGGGTTACTCACCGGATTTTTTTGGCAACACTGGCTCGATGCCGGTGGTCAAGTCGATCTGGCGCGCTATCAAATGCCGCGCGCCGCTACCCCTGAGCCGACTCCCATGATCATTACTCCGGGCGATGATCCCTCGATGGGTGACTCGCCTATACGGAGCCTGTTTCAGCTCTGCATCACGGCGGCCACCACCCGCCTGTGGATTGCCAGCCCCTACCTGTTGCCCGACAATGCTACTTGCCAAAAACTCACCGCCCTTAAGCAGCGTGGCGTCGATGTGCGTATTCTGACGATGGGGCCGAAAGCTGACAAATTCTATGTGTATTGCGTCTCTCGCGAGCGATATCCAGCTCTGTTAAAGGCAGGCATCAAAATCCATGAATATCAGCCCAGTATGATGCATGGCAAGGTGGTGCTGATTGACGACCTCTGGGTCAGTTTGGGGAGCGCTAATTTAGATCCTCGCAGCTTTTTTCACAATGATGAACTCAATATCTGCACCAACGCAGCCGGTTGGCTGAATGGGTAGAACCCAGGTAGTAATGATGAGTTTGTTAAGGTGTCTCTGAAGCTATCCGATGCGGTCGATGCCTGAATGTCCCACCTGTCAAGCCAAGCACACGGTTAAAAACGGGCACATCCACACGGGGAAACAACGCTTCCTCTGTAAACAGTGCGGCTACCAATTCGTTGAGAAACCCACGAATAAGACCATTGATGCCGATACCCGTGCCCTCGTTGATCGCTTGCTATTGGAGCGCATTTCCATGGCTGGAATTGCCCGGGTCGTGCAAGTTTCAGAACAGTGGCTGCAAGATTACGTCAATATGAAAGCGGCTCAGACACCGAGAAAGGCGGTCGTCGAGCCGAAAAAAAGGGCTCTTTGAAAGTCCAGTGCGACGAACTGTGGTCATTTGTGGACGCTAAAGGGAACAAGCAGTGGGTCTGGCTCGCGCTTGATGTGCAAACGCGAGAGATCATTGGTGCGCATATTGGCTCAAGAGGTCGCGAGAGTGCGCAAGCGCTTTGGGCATCCTTGCCGCCGCTCTATCGACAATGTGCAGTGTTCTACACCGATGTATGGGAAGCTTACCGCAGTGTATTGCCCGCAAAACGGCATCAGGTGGTGACAGACAAAGCAGAGTGGCCAGACCAGCTACATTGAGCGTTTCAACTGCACGCTGCGCCAGCGAGTCTCGCGCTTCGTCCGCCGCAGTTTAGCCTTTTCAAAGTGTCTGCTCAATCACATTGGCTTGCTGTGGAACTTCATCCACCACTACAACGCATCATTACCTATTTAGTACTACCCAGGGCGAACGCGGCCCCTGGCATATCAGGCACCGTCGGCGCGCCGCCCACGGCAATCACTATATGCTGCGCTGTGATGGTCTGCCCAGCCACCTCAACCCGATGCGCGTCTAGCAGTCGCGCCGTACCGCGCACGATGTGAACGTTGGCTGCTTGCAAGCTCTCTTGCTGTGACTGCCGGATACCCTGCAAATGCTCTGCGATCGCGGTCTGCAAACGTTGCCAATCGAGCAGGCCCGTCGGATTTACCCACTGCAGCGAAGCGGCAACCTGCTGTTGATGGATGAATTCAGCAGCGTTGATCAGCAATTTTTTCGGCACGCAACCGCGATTGACACAGGTGCCGCCTAAAGTTCGGGATTCGGCGATCGCGACTCGCGCTCCCAAGCTCGCCGCTTGCTTGGCCGCCGCTAACCCTCCGGAGCCAGCACCAATCACCAAGATATCGAAGTCAGCCATCTTCACTTGTCCCGTTTTTCTTAAAGGCGTCAAATTAACACGCTCACCTTAAGAAAAATCAGCGATGATGCCATCAATCGACAGAGATAAATGACTGAGTTCTCTACCCTTTAGCCGGTAGATAGAGAGTGAATGTACTCCCCTGCTTTAAAGCTGACGTTACGTCAATGAGGCCCCCGTGCATTTCCGCAATCCGGCAGCATAAATGTAGCCCTAAACCGCTGCCCGAGCGCCGCTGTTTGCCCTGACGAAACCAGTCAAAAATCTCCGTTTGATCCGCTTCAGAAATCCCGATACCCGTATCAATCACCTGGAGAACCAGCCACGATGAGTGGTCGGCATCGTGATTGTTGGGCGGCTGGTTGTCTGGGCCTTGCTGCGAACAGCTGATTTGAACGAACACGTGACCTTGGTCAGTAAATTTCAGAGCATTGCCCACCAAGTTTGTAATCACACGACGCAGCTCAAGCACATCTCCCTGCATTTCATAAGGGGTAGCGTCAGCAATGGAATTGCCCGAGCGATCGCTAATTTTGAGCGTCAATTGCTTCTCGTCTGCCAGAGGCTTTAGCGTGTTCACGACATCAGTCGCGATATCACACAAATTGAGCGCAGTCATGGTGAGAGACTTATGCCCTGCATCATGGCGATAAACCTCTAGCAACGTATTCACCATATCGAGCAGTTGCTGATTATTTTGAATCGTTTCAGCAATGGCCTCCTTGGCCTCCGTGGCAACCTGGCCGAAAGACTCATTCTTGCAGAAGGTCAACATGCGGTTAGCGGCGACTAACGGCGTTCTCAGATCATGGGTCAGTCGCGCCACAAAATCATCGCGCTGACGAATCATGTAGGATTGCCCATCCATCGCCGCTTTCATGCGCAGCAGCGATCGCACTCGGGCCTGTAACTCTTCAATATCAAACGGTTTACGGATAAAATCGTCAGCCCCGGCGTCCAAACCTTCCACTAGACTCACATGGTCATGGGCCGTGAGCAGCAGGATCGGAATATAAGGCAGCTGGGTAGACTGGCGGATTCTCCTCGTCACCTCATAGCCATCCATCCCCGGCATCATGATGTCTAAGAGGACTAAGTCGGGTGGAGATTCCTCAATCCTGGTTAGCGCTTCTTTGCCACTTTTAGCGGAATCTAAGTGATATTCATTGTCATCCAAAACCGTTTCAACCAGAAAAAGGTTATCCACAGAATCGTCGACGGCAAGAATTTTTTTGGCCTGCGTCATATCATTCGTCATCTATTATTCTTAAGCTGATGAATTTTGAAGTTAAATTAAGTAATGCTATACCTTCTAACGCTTACATAAGTCTGGAGTTTTGACCTCTGACTTTCGAATGATTTTCCAGAGGATGATTCAAGAACACTTGTTTTCTAGCGATAGTCATGACCTAAACCACTTCGGTGTGGCTATCGGTGGGATAAATTAATTTTGGCAAGCCCTGGTGAAATTAGAGCGGCTGAAATCCCGTTCCCCCCTGATTTCAGCAACGCCCAAAAAGATTACACGGCTATGGCATTTCAGGCCAGCGTTGCACTCACACCAGCTGCGGATTTGAGCGCTCGCAGGATACGGGTTTTCGAGGAGTCTTAAGCCTTCGTTCTGCCCGCTCTGTAACCCCTATCCTTGCAACAACGACTGCAAACTCCCAACTCCCAACTCAGTGCGGCGATAACACCGCTTCCTCATTCACCTCAATTCCCATCTCCACCGCATGTTCCCAACCCAAGCCTTTGCGTTCAATTACCGGTGCTTCTGGGTCAGCCAGATTCAAGATGGTTGAGAGGCCGTAGCCCAATTCTCGATCATCGTCGATGATGAAATCAACGCGGGGGCCGATCTGGTCAAACAGCTCGGCTTTTGACGACACCGGTGCGGTCTCTGATTCCACAAGGGAACGGGCGGAGGTCGAAACAATGGGATTATCCAGAGCTTCGAGCAGCGCTAAACAGATGGGGCAGTCGGGGACGCGAATGCCGGTTGTCTTGCGTTTGGGACTCATCACCAGCTTGGGCACCAGCTTGGTCGCCGGCAATAAAAACGTGTAAGTGCCGGGAATCAGGTGACGAATTTTGCGATAGGCCGGGTCACTGACCCAGGCATATTCCGCAATGTTAGACAGCGACGAACACATGAATGTCAGCGGCTTGTCGTTAGAGACCTGTTTGAGCTGCTGTACGCGCTGCACCGCCGACTTCACCGTCAGATCACAGCCGATCGCATAAACCGTATCGGAGGGGTAAAGCATAAATGCTCCTAGCCGCAGCGCATCGCGGATAGTCGCGAATTTGCGCGATTGAGGATT